>JBEVEO010000192.1:0-3413 GCA_040512695.1 Leifsonia sp.
CCACGCTCGGCGTGTCGGCAACGGCAGTCGCCGGATGGCGTCATCGGGTGGGCGATGCGTGGTGGAACGTCAGGACGGCGAGTTCGGTCCGCGAGTGGATGCTGAGCTTCTGGTAGATGTGCTTCAGGTGCGCGTCGACGGTGTGGGGCGACACGATGAGCTCCTGGGCCGTGGCGCGGTTGGTCATCCCGCCGCCGACGAGCCCCGCGATTCGGCTCTCGGCGTCGGTGAGCAGCCCCCATGGGTCCGCGGTCTGAAGGTCACCGGTCAGAGGGCTGCGCCACGGGATGCCGGGAGCGACGCGGCTCGGGAGCATCGAGGAAGAAGACCTCGACGGACGGGAGCGTGTCATGGGCAGGTGCGTGGGAATCGACCTGGGAACGACGAATTCTGTGATCGGAGCGATGGAGAGCGGCCAGCCGCAGATCATCCCCAACGCCGAAGGGAACAGGACCACACCCTCCGTCGTCGCGTTCCTCGATAACGGTGAACGACTCGTCGGTCAGATGGCCCGCCGACAGGCGATCCTGAATCCCAAGGGCACGATCTCTTCGGCCAAGCGCTTCGTCGGGCGCAAGTACGACGAGGTGCAGGACGAACTGCAGGCGGTCTCCTACGACGTCACATCCGGGCCGGATGGCGCAGTCCGCTTCTCGGTTCATGGCAAGCTGTACGCGCCCGAGGAGATCTCGGCGCAGGTTCTGCGCAAGCTCGCGGACGATGCGGGCAAGGCGCTCGGGGAGCGGGTGACAGAAGCGGTCATCACGGTGCCCGCGCACTTCAACGACGCCCAGCGACAGGCCACCAAGGATGCCGGTCGGATCGCAGGGCTGGACGTGCTCCGCATCATCAACGAGCCCACGGCCGCCGCGTTGGCGTACGGCATGGAGAAGCTCGAGAACGAGACGATCCTCGTGTTCGACCTCGGAGGCGGGACCTTCGACGTCAGCCTTCTCACGGTCGGCGAGGGTGTCGTCGAGGTCCGTTCGACGGCCGGAGATACGCACCTCGGAGGAGACGACTTCGACCGTCGGATCGTGGACTACCTCGCGGACGAGTTCAAGAAGGACGTCGGAATCGACCTGCGACAGGATCCGCAAGCGCTGCAACGCCTGTTCGAAGCGGCCGAGAAAGCCAAGGTCGACCTGTCGACGGTCACCCAGACGGCGGTGAACCTCCCCTTCGTGACCGCGGACGCATCGGGACCCAAGCACCTGAACGTCAACCTGATGCGCTCGATGTTCGATCAGCTCACCGCGGATCTCGTCGAACGCTGCATGGGGCCGGTGAAGCAGGCGCTGGCGGACGCGAAAGTCACCGCGGATGACATCGATGAGGTCATCCTCGTCGGCGGCTCGTCGCGCATTCCGGCCGTCCAGAGCCTGGTCCGTCGGATGACCGGCGGCAAGGAACCGAACATGACCGTCAACCCGGACGAAGTCGTCGCGCTCGGCGCGGCAGTGCAGGCAGCGATCATCAAGGGGGATGTCAAGGACGTCCTGCTCCTCGACGTCACGCCCCTCTCGCTGGGCCTCGAGACCCAGGGCGGGGTGATGACGAAGGTGATCGAGCGCAACACCACGATCCCGGCTCGTCGCACCGAGGTCTTCAGCACTGCCGAGGACAACCAGCAGGCGGTGGACGTCGTGGTCCTCCAAGGAGAGAGGGAACGCGCCAGCGACAACCGCACGCTTGCGAGGTTCCGCCTCGAGAACATCCGACCCGCGCCGCGGGGTGAGCCTCAGATCGAGGTCACCTTCGACATCGATGCCAACGGGATTTTGCACGTGTCCGCCAAGGACAAGGACACCGGCGCGGAGCAGCAGGTCACGATCAGCGAGACGTCGACGCTCACTCAGGAGGACATCGATCGCATGGTGTCTGACGCGGAAGCACACCGCGCCGAGGATGCGCAGCTGCGTGAGTTCGTGGATGCTCGGAACGAGCTCGACTCCGTGGCCTATCGAGTGCAGCACCAGCTCGAAGAGGTCGGCGCGACAGTCCCGGAGCACGACCGCGCTCGGGCCGAGCTGTTGATAAGCGAGGCGCGTGCGGCTCTCGACGAGCAGACGCCGATCGACCGTCTGCGCTCCCTCACGGGCGAGCTTCACCAGCTGGCCCAGGCGCTGAGCATGTCTGCGGGGAGCGCGGGCAGCCCCGGCTCGGACGGTGCACCGGACGGCTTCAGCGAACCGGCTCCAGGCGGCGATGCCGACGACGTGATCGATGCCGAGTTCACGGCGCACTGAGCATCATGTCCGGACAGGAGGGACCCGGCACCGAGTCCCACGGAGAGGGCGCGGCGGACAGCGAGAGCGACACCGCGAAGAAGATCGCCGATCTCGAGGATTCCTGGCGACGCAGCGCCGCCGAGCTCGACAACTTTCGCAAGCGGTGCGCAAAGGATGTCATCGGTGCGCGCGAACAGGAGCGGGCGTCGGCGGCATCCCGATGGCTTCCCGTCGTCGACAACCTGGAGCGTGCTCTGGAACACGCCTCCTCCGAACCCGACCAGATCGTCGAGGGGATTCGTTCCGTCTATCAGCAGGCGCTTGCCGTGCTCGCTGCCATGGGGTATCCCCGGCGCGACGATGAGACCGGCAAGCCTTTCGACCCCGCCCGCCACGAAGCTGTCGGCACGGTCGCCGACGCCGACCGCGTTCCAGGCACAGTCGCGCACGTGATCCGGCCCGGTTACGGGCCAGACACAGAGATTCTCCGCCCCGCCTCGGTGATCGTAGCGACCAGGGGTGACTGATGCCTCGAGACGCCTACCAGGTCCTCGGCGTCTCGCGCGATGCCGACCCGTCCGAGATCCAGCGGGCGTACCGGCGACTTGCGCGCAAACTTCACCCCGACGTCAATAAGGATCCCGGCGCAGAGGACGGATTCAAAGAACTGGCCGAGGCGTACGACGTTCTTTCGGACCCCGACCAGCGCACGAGGTACGACGCGTTCGGGCCGGACTTCCGGCGCGTCGGTGCTGACGTGGACCCGGACGCGTACCGCCGGGCGCGCGCCTCTGCAGGAGCCGCTTCCGGAGGCAGGCGATCGAGCGGTCGGAGTGGCGCGGGGCCGACCGGCGACTTCCAGTACGCCGGCGGCGACGTGGACCTCGAAGACCTCCTGGGCGGCATGTTCGGTGCGCGCGGACGCGGTCGAGCCGGATGGGGGCCCGTAGGAGGCTCCGACCAGGAGACGGTTGTGGAGGTGACCGTCGAAGAGGCCTACAGCGGGACCGAGCGCACCCTGTCCATCAGTGGCTCTGGTGGCCCGCGCACCATCGACGTCGTCATTCCCCCGGGTGTCGTGGACGGCCAGAGGATCCGGCTGCGTGGCCAGGGAGGTCCAGGATCCGGTGGGGGAGACGCCGGCGATCTGTATCTGATCGTCCGCATCTCACCGCATCTTCG
>JBEVEO010000197.1:0-13704 GCA_040512695.1 Leifsonia sp.
CTTGCCATTGTCGATGACAGTTTCGGCGAACGTGATTTCAGGACCTTCCAAGAGGTCTTCTCCTTTGTTTTACGTCGCAAGCCCCGTGTGGGCACGACTCATACTCCGGAGCAGGGGAACAGGCAGAACTAAGCGCATCACAGTGATCCGCTTGTGCTGGCCACCAGTAGAAGTCCACCATCCGATCGCCTCGCGCGAGGCGGGATGGTAATCCACCACAGGGGACCAGCTTCCTGCCAGCCTGCTCCGTCGGTGCTCGATATTGAGTTGTCCGCTCGTGCGTGATGCACGGTGCCAGAGGGCACTTGAAACGGGCGGCAACCCATCGGGCGACCAGATCAACTGTAGCAGAGCGGGTATTCTCCACCTCGGATGCGGTGCTTCCTCCCGTGTCGGGCGCACGACGGAAAGGTGTCCGGCCGGTGACGCGGAGTGATCGCCATGGCAGACTGATGCGCATGAGTTCCGACGAAGCGAACACGACGGGGCCCTCGGACGAGACGAAGCGCAAGTTCCGCGAGGCCCTCGACAAGAAGAACAACGCGGCGAAGAAGTCGTCGGGTGAGGCGCACCTCGACGGCCAGTCCGCGGTCACCCACACCCACGGCAACGCCGACAACCGCCAGGAGTTCCGCCGCAAGAGCGGCTGATCCCTCCCGAGTACGCACGACGCCCCGACCCTCGTTGAGGGCCGGGGCGTTCTGCGCTTACCCGATCGCTGCGGCCCGGACGAAGTCCGCGGTCGAAGCGCTCCGGCATGCGCCTCGGATGCGCTTACGCGGCGCTGAAGCCGCCGGTCACGCTGAACGACGAGTCCAGTGCGAACGGGTCGCGGATCTGCTGCGAGCGGTCCGAGACCGCCACCAGCGCCGCGAGCTCTCCGGCGGCCCGCTCGATGCGCGAGGTGAGGGCCCCGGCCGAGTCCGTCGCGCTCCCCCAGTCCTCCGCTGCCGCATACACGCCGGTCGGTACGGCGACGGCGTGCAGGTAGCTGAACAGCGGACGCAGCGCGTGCTCGATGGCGAGCGAGTGCCGCGCCGTGCCGCCGGTGGCTCCGAGCAGCACCGGCATGCCGTCGAGCGACTTCGGGTCGAGCACGTCGATGAACGACTTGAACATGCCGCTGTACGAGCCCGAGAAGATCGGCGTGGCGACGATCAGACCGTCGGCGTGCGTGACCTGCTCGATCACGGCCTCGAGCTTCGGGGCCGGGAAACCCGTGATGAGGTTGTTCGTCACGTCCTTGGCGACGTCGCGGAGTTCCACGACGCTCACCTCCACGTCGACGCCGTGCACCTCGCGCAGTCTCGCGACCACGGCATCCGTCAGCCGATCGGCGAGCAGGCGCGTCGATGAGGGCTGGCTGAGGCCGGCGGCGAGCACGGTGAGCTTCCTGGTGGTCATGGTCATGCTCCCTTCGCGGCGAGCCCGAAGGCGGCGCCGGACGTCGATGCGGCCGCGGGGGCGTCCGCGTCGCGGGCCGCGATGCGCTCGGCATTCCGCTTGGCGACGAGGCTCGCGTGGGTGGGGCCGTCCGGCACGTGGGCCGGGCGCTTGGCGTCGAGCTCCTTGCGGAGCACCGGCACCACCTCGCCGCCGAGGATGTCGAGCTGCTCGAGCACGGTCTTGAGCGGCAGGCCGGCGTGGTCCATGAGGAACAGCTGGCGCTGGTAGTCGCCGTAGTACTCGCGCATCGCCATGTAGCGGTCGATGACCTGCTGCGGGCTGCCGACGGTGAGCGGCGTCATCTCGGTGAACTCCTCCAGGCTCGGCCCGTGGCCGTAGACCGGGGCGTTGTCGAAGTACGGCCGGAACTGATCGACCGCATCCTGGGAGTTCTTCGCCATGAACACCTGGCCGCCGAGCCCGACGATCGCCTGGTCGGCGCTGCCGTGTCCGTAGTGCTCGAAGCGCTGGCGGTACAGGCCGATGAGGCGCATGTAGTGCTCCTTCGGCCAGAAGATGTTGTTCGCGAAGAAGCCGTCACCGTAGAACGCGGCCTGCTCGGCGATCTCGGGCGAGCGGATGCTGCCGTGCCACACGAACGGCGCGACGCCGTCGAGCGGGCGCGGCGTGGACTGGAAGCCCTGCAGCGGCGTGCGGTACTTGCCCTGCCAGTCGACGAAGTCCTCACGCCACAGCTTCTGCAGCAGGGCGTAGTTCTCCAGCGCCAGGTCGATGCCGTCGCGGATGTCCTTGCCGAACCACGGATACACGGGGCCGGTGTTGCCACGGCCCATCGTGAGGTCGACCCGACCGTCTGCCAGGTGCTGCAGCATCGCGTAGTCCTCGGCGATCTTCACCGGGTCGTTCGTGGTGATGAGCGTCGTTGCGGTGGAGAGCAGGAGGGTCTCGGTCTGCGCCGCGATGTAGGCGAGGGTGGTCGTGGGCGACGACGAGAAGAACGGCGGGTTGTGGTGCTCGCCGAGGGCGAAGACGTCCATGCCGACCTCTTCGGTCTTCTTGGCGATCTCCACGATCGCCTTGATGCGCTCGCCCTCGCTCGGGGTGCGCCCCGTGGTCGGGTCCTGGGTGACGTCGCTCACCGTGAAGATTCCGAACTGCATTTTGTGGCCTCCTGGCCTCTCCGTCGAACCAATCCTTTTACATGCATTTGCATGTACATCGGATCAAACCAACCCCCTGCCGGTTCTATTCCCGGGCCCCGGCAGGCTCGCCCTCACTCGAAGGTGAGCACGACCTTGCCGCGCAGGTGACCGGCCTCGAGGTGCCGGTAGGCCTCGCGCACCTGCTCCACCGGATACACGGAATCGATCGGGAACACCAGACCGTCCGCGATGAGCCCGGCCATGTGCGCGAGGTCGGCCAGACTCGCCTGCGCTCCACCGACCTGCAGGATGCCCTGCGCATTCTCGCTGCCCAGCCCGACGATGGTGTTGATGCGCTCGTGCGGGACGCCGAGTGCGAACGCCACGTCGATGCTGGCCTTGCCGTGGTTGTCGAGCACGGCGTCGACGCCACGGGGAGCGACGGCGCGGATGCGCTCGAGCAGTCCGTCGCCGTGAGCGACGGGGATCACGCCGAGGCTCTCGAGGAAGGCGTGGTTCGACGGGCTCGCCGTGCCGATGACCGTCGCTCCGCGGCGGACGGCGAGCTGGGCCGCGAGCACACCGACGCCGCCGGCCGCCGCGGTGACGAGCACCGTGTCATCGGGCGTCGGATCGATCGCCTCGACCGATGCCCACGCCGTCCGTCCGACGATGTCGAGCGATCCGGCCTGCTCCCAGCTGATGCCGGCGGGCTTGCGCACCAGCTTCTCCGTCGGCACGACCAGGAAGTCGGCCTGCGCGAAGAAGCGACGGCCTCCGAACACCTCGTCGCCGACGGCCCAGCCGTCGACGTCCGGGCCGACCTCGTCGATCACCCCGGAGAAGTCATGGCCGTTGCCGGAGGGGAACGGAGGCCGGCCGTAGAAGGCCGCAGCAGCCGGGTACGCGATGATCTTCCAGTCCACGGGGTTGAGCCCGGCCGCCTTCACCCTGACCCGCACCTCACCGGACGCCGGCGTCGGCGGCGCCACGTCGACGACCTCGAGCACGTCGCTCGTGCCCTCGCTGTTGAAGATGACTGCTCTCGACATGCGTTCTCCCGTCCGAGCCCCGGCGGGGCACCCATGGAACGTTACCCCTCGACGCCGGACCCCTGGCCACCCATCCTCGCGTCCAGGACCCGCCGCCGGCCCATCGAACGGCGTAGCGTCGAGAGCACGCTCATCGAGGAGGAGATCATGCCGACCATCGCAGACACCATCGTCCAGATCATCCACGACGCGGGGGTGCAACGGGTCTACGGGCTGCCGGGCGATTCGCTCAACGGCTTCACGGATGCGCTGCGCCGTGCGGGCACGGTGACCTGGCAGCATGTGCGGCACGAGGAGGCGGCGGCGTTCGCCGCCGGAGCGGAGGCAGCCCTCACCGGTGAGCTCGCCGTCTGCGCCGGCAGCTGCGGGCCGGGGAACCTGCACCTCATCAACGGACTGTACGACGCGAACCGGTCGCGGGTTCCGGTGCTCGCCATCGCCGCGCAGATTCCGGCCTCGGAGATCGGGAGCACGTATTTCCAGGAGACGCACCCGCAGGACCTGTTCCGCGAGTGCAGTGTGTACACCGAATTGGTGAGCATTCCCGAGCAGCTTCCGCGGGTGCTCGAGATCGCGATGCGCACGGCCGTGGAGCGACGCGGCGTCGCGGTCGTCGTCATCCCGGGCGAGATCTTCCTGCAGCAGGACGAGGGCCGGCGGCCGTCCGCGCCCATCCGCAGCATCCCCCGCATCATGCGCCCGACGGATGCCGGCCTCGCCGAGGCCGCCGCTGTGCTCAACGCGGCGAAGCGGGTGACCATCCTCGGCGGCGCCGGGGTGCAGGGCGCCCACGCACAACTGCTCGCCATCGCCGAGAGGCTCAAGGCCCCCGTCGTGCACGCCCTCCGCGGCAAGGAGTTCATCGAGTACGACAATCCGTACGACGTCGGGATGACGGGCCTGCTCGGCTTCAGCTCCGGCTATCGCGCGATGGAGGGCTGCGATGCGCTCCTCATGCTCGGCACGGACTTCCCGTACCCGCAGTTCTACCCGGAGAAGGCGAAGGTCGTTCAGGTCGACATCCGGGGAGAGCAGCTCGGACGCCGCACCCCCATCGACGTCGGGCTGGTCGGAACGGTCTCCGACACCGTCGAGGCCCTCCTTCCCCTGCTCGAGGTGAAGACCAGCTCGAAGCACCTCGATTCCGCCACCGCGCACTACGCCAAGACCAGGAGGAGCCTCGACGACCTGGCCGACAACGACCGCAACCGCGAGCCCATCCACCCGCAGTACGTCGCCAGGCTCGTCAGCGAGCTCGCCACGGACGACGCCGTGTTCATCCCCGACGTCGGCTCCCCCGTGGTCTGGGCGGCCCGGTACCTGAGGATGAACGGATCGCGGCGGCTCGTCGGCTCGTTCGCCCACGGCACCATGGCCAACGCCGTCCCCCACGCGATCGGAGCCCAATCGGCGTTCCCCGGCCGTCAGGTCGTCGCGCTCGCCGGCGACGGCGGCCTCGCCATGCTGTTCGGCGAGCTGCTGACGCTGCGCCAGAACAGGCTGCCGGTCAAGATCGTCGTCTTCAACAACTCCTCGCTCAACTTCGTCGAACTGGAGATGAAGGCCGCGGGATTCGTCAACTTCGGCACCGGACTCGAGAATCCGAACTTCGCCGCCGTCGCCGACGCGATCGGCATCCACGGCCAGCGCGTGGAGAGGCCGGACGACCTCGAGGCCGCGCTCCGCACCGCGTTCGCCCACGACGGGCCGGCCCTCGTCGACGTGGTGACGGCACGGCAGGAGCTCTCCGTGCCGCCCGCGATCACCGCGGCCCAGGCGAAGGGCTTCACCCTGTACGCCCTCAGGACGATCATGTCGGGAGGTGCGGACGAACTGGTCGACCTCGCGGACACGAACGTGTTCCGGCGATTGTTCGACTGAGCGGTCGGCCCGATCGCGGCTCCCAGCGAATGTCCGATCGGCGCATCGTAGGCTGGATGCATGGCAACCGTGAACCTCACCATGGACACCTTCGAGAAGACCATCACCGATGGCGGCATCGTCCTCATCGACTACTGGGCCGAATGGTGCGGCCCCTGCCGCCAGTTCGGGCCCACCTTCGAGGCGGCATCCGAGAAGCACACCGACATCACCTTCGCCAAGGTCGACACCGAGGCGGAGCGTGAGATCGCCGGAGGGATGGGCATCCAGTCGATCCCGACGCTCATGGCGTTCAAGGACGGCGTCGGCGTGTTCTCGCAGGCCGGCGCTCTGCCGCCCGCGACGCTCGACGACCTCATCGAGCAGGTGCGCGCCCTCGACATGACCGCAGTGCTCGAGCAGATCGCGGCCGAGCAGGCCGCAGCGGACCAGCCGGCCGCGACCACGGAGACCGAGCAGTCGCTCGAGTCCGTCGAGCGTACGGAGAGCTGATCCGCGGCGGCGGATGCCGTCGTCCGGGCTGCCACTGATCCACGAAGAACGCGGCGCGCGTTAGGTTGTGAGTCGATCTCACTTCCGTCACCCGAACTGTGGGGAAGCTCATGGGTGCTTCAGCGACACCGTCGGTTCGCGCGGGTTCCGTCCCGCTCCGCCTCCTCGGCGAGCAGACGGAACGACGGTTCGAGGTCTTGGCGGACGGCGGTCGCGGAGCGCCGGCCATCGGCTCCGACGGCGTCGGGGCGAGCAGCGCCACCCTCGGCCTCCCACCCGGCGCATCGCCGTTCCACGCCCGCGGCCTCCGCGTCGCGCTGGCCATGAAGGGCGGTGTCAGCCTGGCCGTGTGGATCGGCGGCGCGATCGGCGAGCTCGACGTGCTGCGGCGCATCCGCATCTACCGGATGCCGGGCGACGAGATGCCGCACGCCCTGTTCCTGCACACCGCGGACGGCGCGGATCCCGAGACCATCGCGAAGGATGAGAACCTGTTCGCGCGCGCCGACGTCTATGCCAGGATGCTGTGCTCCCGCGGCTACGACAAGGTCGAGTTCGATGTGCTCGCAGGTGCGAGCGCCGGCGGCCTCAACGGCGTCCTGTACGCCGTCGCCCAGCGCGCCGGAGTCGGACTCGACGGCATTCTCGACACCTGGCTGGAGACCGCGTCGGCGTGGAACCTGCTGCAGCCCGGCGGTGCGCTCGGGCCGGACTCCGTGCTGCGCGGCGACCGGTTCTTCTGGCCGGAACTGGACAAGGCGCTCGGCCGCATCTCGACATCCTCGGCGTCGCATCCCGCCCTCGTGTCGCCCACCGTCGTCGTCGACCTCTCCGCGACCCTCATCGACGCCAGGGACGGCGCTGAGCATGCCGAGGCGGAAGGGCACGCCAACTTCCGGTTCGTCGGAACGAACGATGATGACCGGGTCCCCGACCGCGGCATCCCCGGTCCGGACTCGACGCCCGCCCAGCGCACCAGGGACCTCGCCAGGCTGGCCTACGCCGCCCGGTCGACGTCGTCGTTCCCCGGCGCCTTCGAGCCCGCACTGATCTACTCGAGCACCGAGCCGCTGCCCTGGAACGAGGAGCTTCCCGGCCCGCCCGACATGCGCACCGTCTTCAACGCCCACCGCGCCGAGGGCCACGACCGGCCGTTCCGCGTCGTCGACGGCGGCGTGCTCGACAACATCCCGATCGACCGGGCCATGCGGGCCATCCGCAACATCCCCGCCGACGAGCACGTCAACCGCGCACTGGTCTACCTCGACCCGTCCCCGAAGGAGGAGCTGCGCTGGCTGGTGCGGCCCACCGACTACGAGGGCCCCCATCCCAGCCTTCCGCCTGACACCAAGACGCACCGCAACGATCCGCCCTCCCGGTTCTTCTCGGCCGTGTTCACCGCTCTGAGCAAGCGGCGGGGCGAATCCGCAGACGACGAGATCGAGGCCGTCGACGCCTTCCGCGCCGCCGCCTACCTCTCGAAGGGCCGCGACGAGCTGCTCGCCGTGCGGCTCGACGGGGACGCCATCGACGACGACGCCCGCCCGCCCCGGCTCACGACCCGAGCCGCCTACACCCGCTACCGGTCGACGAGCGACGTGCAGCTCCTCGCTCCGGCGCTGCTCCGCCCCGGCGAGTGGACACTCGGCACGAATCTGGTCGATCGGCCGGTGAGGAAAGCCATCAGCCGCGAGAGCATGGACGTCTTCGAGCGCGCCCTCCGCCTGGAGTTCGACGCGTTCGACGGCGTGGGGGTCGCCGACGTGCCACGGGAGGCGATCGCCCGCGGCAGCCAGAGCATCGTGGATGCGGCCTACTGCGCCCTGGCCTGGATCCGTTCCATCGAGGACGTCGGCTATCACACCGTCGGAATCCCCCGGTTCGATGCCGCACTGTCGGATGCCCAGGGCGCAAGGGGATGGGATCGCGCGGGACTCCGCCGCGACCTCTACGCCGTGATGTCCGCCGCCACCGACCTGAGGAACGACGGGATCGCCCTCGTGCTGGATCGGGCGGACGACATCCCGCACGGGCGAGCGCTGATCACGGAGGAGGACGGCCGGGCTCTCGCGCTGACCTGGCTGGCGGCCAACGGCGCCGCGCCGACCGAGCGGGAGCGGCTCTGGAGCATGCTCGACGGGATCGTCGCCAGACTGCAGGTCGCGAGCGCGGTTCTCGCCGGATTGTCGCCGATGGCCCCAGCGCCGCGGACGGCGATCGCCGGGAGCGATCAGCGACTGAGCGTCCAGGAGGCGTGGGCCGAGAGCAAGTGGTCGCGTCTCCCGGCGCAGGGCATCGTGCTCGCGGCGTCCGACCTGCCCCTCATCTTCGCCGGGAGTGGCATCCCCCAGCCCGTCACCACGATCCGGTTCCACCGCATCGGCTCGGATGCGCAGCCGGCCCATGTCGAGCAGTTCAGCACCCTCGTCGACGCCCAGCTGCTCGAGGGCTATCGGGCAGCACTGCGGAAATCGTCGGAGGACCTCAACTCCGTGACGATCGACAACCTGCTCGACGACCGGACCCTGCGGTCGTCGGCCAAGCTCGCCGGCCTCCGCATCGCGAACTTCGCCGGCTTCCTCAGCAAGGACTGGCGGAGGAACGACTGGTGGTGGGGGCGGATGGACGCGGCATCCGGGTTCGTCGCCTTCCTGGACCGGCTGCCGTCCGCGCCGTCCGGTGAATGCGCTTCGCTCGATCGTGACAGCGCGACGGCCCAGGCCCAGAATGCGATCCTCGGCGAGATGAGCACGGGACACGACGCCCCGTACACCGTGAAGGGCGAGGAAGGCGACCCCGTGGCGACCCGAGCAGCCCTCGTGCGCGGATCGCAGGACCTGGACTCGTTGCGCTCCGGCTACCGGGTCGCCCTCGTCTCCCGCGTGCTGCGCACGGCGTCGAATGCCATGCCGCGCGGCATCCCCTGGCTGTCGCCCCGGCGGTTCATCCACTGGCTGCTCCGCCCCGTCCTCGTGCTCGCACCGACCCTGATGTCGCTGCCGCGCCTCGTGCTGAGCTGCGTGCTCCTCGCCTGCACCTTCCTCCTCGTGTGGCCGCTGCCCGATGTCGACGGCACGTTCCTGAGCGATCCGGTGCACTGGATCGTCGCCGTGCTCATCGTGCTCCTCCCCGCTGCCCGCCTGATCAGCGCGGAGACGAGCGCGAGGCGACGACGAGCCAGCATCGACAAGCACACCGTCGGAATGGTCCATGCGCGGGCGGTCATGGAGCAGGCCGAACGCCGCGCCCGCTCGACCCGTGTGCTGCTGACCATCCTCACCGTGCTGATCGCCATCGGCCTCGATGCGGTCCTGCTCACCTGGGGCGCGCGGACCGTCGCCTTCGTGGCCCTCGGCATCGCGCTCATCGCCTGCTCCGAGGTCACGAGCCGCGCATTCCAGACGGTCGCGCCCGCCCGGGTGAGCGTGTGGTGGAAGTGGCCGCTCGCCGGTGGGGTGTCGATCGCCGCAGTGGCGGTCGCCCTGTTCCTTCCGCACTGGGCCAGGCAGCTGACGTCGGCGGCCGGGCTGACCGCCCCGTGGGATTCGGCCGCACGCTGGGCCGTGGAGTCCGCCCTGGTGGCCGTCGCGTTCGCGCTCACGCTGTTCGTGAGCGCCATCCCCCTCCGTCACCTGGTGAAGCCGCTGCTGCTCTCGGCCGTCGCCGCCGCGCTCGTCGGCTTCGGCTGCGCGCTGCTCACGTCCGGCTTCTCTCCGGTCGCCCAGCAGGTCATCGGCATCATCGCCGTGTGGTGGGTGATCGGGACCGTGCTGTGGTGGTCGCCATGGAGCAGTGCCGCGAGCACCGACGAGGACGCATCGCCGAGCGAGAGCGTGCTCGACATCGCTCCGGGAAGCCTCGTGCCGAAGGGCTACGCCGGCACGTCGTGACCGCGGGGATCCCCGTGGGTCAGCCGTCGTCGGCGGCGGCCTCGACGCTCGCCGGCCATGCAGTCAGGATCTCGAGTCGCCTCGCGTCCTCGTCAGGCGGCAGCCTCGGGGCGGTGCCGCTCGAGGGCCTCGGCGAGTCCGCTCACGTCGAGGTCCACCGAGAACGGCTGAGCTGATCCGCGGATGCGCGCCGGGACCTCGGCGAAGATCCCGCTGTCGCGCAGCGCACCGAGCTCGTCGCGCCAGCGCTCGTCGGCGAAGTCGGGGAGGAACCCGGCGTGGCGCACCTCGCCGCCTCCGATGAGCTGCACCCCGACGCGATAGCGCCGCGAGAGCCATCGACTGGCTCGAGGGATGAGGATCGCCGTGGCGTTCTCCCCGCCCCTGGTGCGCACGATCTCGATGGCCTGCTGGTGCCGCCGCGCGTCGGCGACGGTGACGACGGGTGCCCCGTCGACGTCCGAGTGTCCTGCGGTCAGACGCTCGATCCCCTGGAGCCTGGTCAGGTTGCCGGCCGGATCGGGATTGAGCCTGGACCGCCGCCCGTACGAGGCGAAGGCGATGATGAAGAAGACCGTGGCCGCCGCGGCGAAGGCGGCGGCGATCCAGAACGGGATGGCGGCGCCGTTCGGGTCGATGGACCCCGCGAGGATGATGAGCGCGATCAGCAGGATGTAGGGGAAGGGTTCCCAGACCAGGAGCGACTTGTTGCGAGGTTCTGCCACCCTGCAACGCTAGCGCGGATGCCGGCGGGCCGTGAACGAGGCCATCGCTGCCGGCTCGGGCAGGCGGTCGGGCGCCTCAGCGCAGATCGGGCAGGCGGTCGGCCACGGCCTCGAGCACCGCCTCCGACCCGGCATAGAGCCCGTTCTCGCGTGGCCAGTGCGTCATGAAGTCGGTGAAGCCCAGCGCCGCGGCACGGCCGACGGCATCCTCGAAGGCGTCGACGCTCTCCAGCGCGTACTTGGTCTGGGAGTCGAACAGCAGGGAGCGGCCGATCCCGGCCGGGTCGCGTCCCACGTCGGCGCAGGCATCGTCGAGCCGGGCGGAGAGCTCGGCCAGACGCCGCCACCAGTCATCGACCCCGTCGGCGTCGCCTCCCGTCGTGACCCAGTCCCCGTATCGCGCCGCGAGGCGCAGTGCGCGCGGGCCGTCGGCAGCGACGAGGAAGGGCATCCGCGGATGCTGTTCCGGCGCGCCGACCATGCGGGCCCCGACCGCCGTGTACCAGCCGCCGGAGAACGAGATGCCGGCGTCGGCGTCGACGTCTGCCCCCTCGTCCGGCTCGGTGGACTCGAAACGGAGCAGCGTGTCGAGAGCCTCGGTGAACTCGGCGAACCGCTCGAACCGCTCCCGGGGCAGCAATCCGAGCTGGCCGAGGACGAAGGCGTCGAATCCGGTTCCGCCCGACCCGATGCCGAGGGTCACGCGGCCGCCGGAGATCTGGTCGACGGTCGCGATGTCCTTCGCGAACGGCACCGGATGCCGGTAGTTCGGGGATGCGACGAAGGTTCCGAGACGGATCCGCTCGGTCACCATGGCCGCCGCCGTCAGGGTCGGAATCGTCGCGTGCCAGCGCTCCCCCGCCAGGCCGCGCCAGGACAGGTGGTCATAGGTCCACGCGTGGTCGAAGCCGAGCTCCTCGGCGCCGCGCCAGTAGCGCGCGGCCTCCGGCCAGTCGTGCTGGGGCAGGATGACGATTCCGAAGCGCATGGGTCGAGTCTACGGATGGGGCGGCCGGCCCCGCGGCCGTCCGCGACCGTCGCCCGCCCCATGCGCATCCCGCGACCCGGGAACGACGAACGGACCGCCACCCGGAGGTGACGGCCCGTCGCAAGAAGCTCGCGTTGTCGCTCGAGGAGCTGCCGGCCGCACGAGTGCGGCGCATCAGTGCCTAGCGGCGCAGTCCGAGACGCTCGATGAGCGTGCGGTAGCGCGTGATGTCCACGTCGGAGAGGTATCCGAGCAGACGGCGACGCTGGCCCACGAGGAGGAGCAGTCCACGACGCGAGTGGTGGTCGTGCTTGTGCTCCTTGAGGTGCTCGGTGAGATCCTTGATCCGCTTGGTCAGAATCGCGATCTGAACCTCGGGGGATCCGGTGTCACCGGGGTGGGTAGCGTACTCGTCGATGATCGCCTTCTTGACATCTGCATCAAGTGCCATAGGTGTGATCCCCATTTCTCTCGTTGCGCGGTGCCCGTGGCCGAATGCCCGAGCTCTCTTGATCCGCGGCCGTTCTGACGGCAACCTGAAGAGTCTACCAGAGCGTGACGTGCAGGCGGACCCGCTGCGGAAGCGGCCGACGGAGCGGCCCGAGCGCCGGACCTACCGCTCGCCGCCCAGGGCGAGGTAGTCGCTCAGGCGCACGATGAAGTCCTTGCTGGGCACGTAGGCCGGATCGGCGCTCGCCTTCTCGTACTCCTGCTCGCACTCGTCGATGGCGCTGTCGATCTGGAGTTCTGCCATCGCGTTCACCTGCACCTCATCGAGGGCGACGAGGATCCCGATCGCGCGATTGATGGATTCGGCTCCGCCGAACGTGTAGTCCTGCATGCTGGTCCCCTTCGGATGAATCCTCATCAGCGTAGCGGCGGAGCGACCGCGCGACCCGCTCAGCCGGAGCAGAGGCTCGACCGTGCCGGTGCCGCGGTGTCGAACGGATTGACCTGCAGTGCCGCGAACAGTGCCCATGCCGTCGTGCCCGTGTGCAGCGAGGCGTAGACGAGGTCGCCGAATCCGCTGTCGAGGCCGTCCGAACTGGACGCCACGATGCCGCGACCGTCGGCGTTCGGGGCGACGGCCTGCGCACGCCAGAGCGTCGCATCGAGGACGTCGGCCCGCGCCGCATCGCCGGGGCCGCCGCGCTGCCGCACGGCGAGGGCCAGTTGCGCAGTGCCCTCGAGCCAGACCCGCGAGGTGTCCGCCGTGCTGACCGAGACCCCGGTGAGGACACCGTCGGTCGCTGCCAGCGTCGTGTGCGCCCAGTCGAGCGCCAGGCCGTCATCCGCCCGCTTCGTGCTGAGGAAGGTCCAGGCCTGGGCGTCGAGCGGCACCGGCGTGCGGTTGACGGTCGCCCCGTCGTCGGTGACGCCGGTGTAGAAGTAGCCGGCGTCGCTCCGCATCGCGTGCACGAAGGCGATGGCCCGGTCGGCGTGCACGAGCCAGTCCGTCTGGCCGGTGGCACCGGCGAGGAGGCGGAAGAAGGCGGCGACGTCGAGGTTGTGCTCGGTCGACTTCCACAGGATCGCGCCGTCGGCATCGGTTCGCCCGCCCCGGTAGCCGGGAACACCGGTGCTCGACGACTGGGTCTGCTCGATCCAGAGGGCCATGCGGTGTGCCGAGTTGAGATAGCGTGCGTTGCCCGTCGCCTGATAGAGGCGAACCCACGCCATGCCCACCCACGCCTGGTTGCCGGTACTGGCGGTCGCGGAGCCGATGACCGGCGCCCCGCCAGGGGAGACGAACGGGTCGGGCTGATAGGAGTTGCGGATGCGGCCGTCGGCCTGCGGGTCGTTCTCCTGGGCCCAGGCCAGGGCGTTGCCGACGGCGACGGCACGGTCCAGGTCGGCCTGGCCGCCGCGCGCGAGCGATGCCAGTACGACGAGGGCGTCGTCGTAGACGAACGAGGACGTGAACCCGATGCTGCCGAGATGCCCTCCGACGTAGCTGCGGGGAAGTCGGAGGGAGTCCCCCGCGCCGTACTCGCCGACCCGGTCGTCGAGGAAGCCGTACGCGGCATCCACCTTCGGGAGCAGGGCGGCCGGGAGGGCGCACGTCGCCGTCGACGATGAGACCGGGTCGAGTCGATCGGCCGCAGCAGAACCGTTGTCCATGCTCAC
>JBEVEO010000045.1:0-3393 GCA_040512695.1 Leifsonia sp.
CGCCCCCCGCGGGGCTTATTCGTTGATCCTGCCCATGATTTCCCCGGGTTGTGGGGGGGCTCGCTGTGCGGGCGCCCCCCCCGTTTCTTCGTATCACGCGGGCCGCGACACGCGGTCCGAGACCGACGCAGGAGAGGTGTACTCACGCATGGCTGACTACTCGCTTCCGGATCTGCCCTACGACTACGCGGCCCTCGAGCCGCACATCTCGGGCCGCATCATGGAGCTGCACCATGACAAGCACCACGCCGCCTACGTGACCGGCGCGAACACGGCGCTCGAGAAGCTCGCCGCCGCACGCGCGGCCGACGACTTCGCCGCGGTCAACCTGCACGAGAAGAACCTCGCGTTCAACCTCGGCGGCCACGTGAACCACTCCGTGTTCTGGCAGAACCTCTCCCCCGACGGCGGCGACAAGCCCACCGGCGAGCTCGGCGCGGCGGTCGACGAGTTCTTCGGGTCGTTCGAGGCGTTCCAGAAGCACTTCGCCGCCAACGCGCTCGGGATCCAGGGCTCCGGCTGGTCGATCCTCGCGTGGGACTCGATCGGCCAGAAGCTCGTGATCGTGCAGCTCTACGACCAGCAGAGCAACATCGCGCTGGGCCTGGTCCCCGTCGTCGTCCTCGACATGTGGGAGCACGCGTTCTACCTCGACTACGTCAACGTCAAGGCGGACTACGTCAAGGCGTGGTGGAACATCGTCAACTGGGCCGACGCCGCCGCACGCTTCGACCGCGCACGCACGCAGACCGCGGGCCTCATCGTCGCCGTCTGACAGCGCCCGTCGCGCGCGAGGGCCGGTATCCCGTCCGGGGTGCCGGCCCTCGTCGCGTCCGGGGCCTCCGGGGCGTCACGAGTTCGGCTGGAGCGTCCCGATCTCGATGCCGAACTCGTCGGCGAAGACGAGGTTCTCGCCCTGCACGGTCGCCTTCACCGACTCCGCGATCCAGGTGTCGACGCTCTGGCACGCCATGCGGGTGGTCGACCACGGGCCGAAGGCCACCTGGTCGCCGTCCTGCTCCCACGAGCCGGTCATCCGGTTGCACCCGTCGGTGCCGGTGACCGTCCCGTCCTCGGCGAGCTCCAGCGACACCACACCGTCGGTGTCCTGCATGCCCCACACGCCCGCGACGTCCTCGACGGGGCCGCGGGGCGGGGCAGCAGCGTCGGCGCAGCCCGCCAGCGAGGCGGCCGCGAGGCCCGACGCGAAGGCGATGCAGGCGAGGCGCCGAGAGGAGCTCACGAGGTCTTCTCGAGGGTCCCGATCTCCTTGCCGCCGTCGTCCAGCACCGTCATCTCGTCGCCGGACACGGTCGCCGAGGAGGCGGCCGACAGCCAGGTGTCCACGTCCTCGCAGGCCATCATGGTCGCCGCGAAGTCACCGAACTCGATGGTCGAGCCGTCGATCTTCCACGTGCCGTTCAGCTGGTTGCAGCCGTCCGACCCGCTGACCGTTCCGCTCTCGATGAGCTCGAGGTAGACCAGCGGTTCCGACTTCGGCTGGGACCACTCCCCCGTGACGTCCTTGGTGGTGAGCGCGGAGCCTGAGTCGCCGCCGGAGCTGCTGCTCGCGCACCCGGCGAGCACCACCCCGACCGCGGCGACGAGCACGAAGGAACGGGTCGCATTTGCGCACGAATGCCTCATTCCGCCGACGCTAGCGCAGCGGGCGCGAGAAAGCCCCCACCGAATCGGTGAGGGCTTCCTGCAGTCGAGGAGGTCAGTGCGCGTGCTGCCCGCGGGAGAACTCGAACACCCAGCCGACGAGGCCGATGACCCCGAGCGCGATGCCGATGCCCGAGAGCCACCACCCGACCGCGAGCCCGGCAAAGGTGATCGCGGCCGACACGCCGAGCACCAGCGGCCACCAGCTCCACGGGCTGAACACGCCCTGGTCGCCGGCGCCCTGCTCGATCTCGCCCAGCGGGTCGTCCTCGGGCCGGTCGTCGATGCGACGCGACAGCAGCGCGAAGTAGGCGCCGATCATGCCGACCAGGCCGCCGACCAGCGGGATGCCGACGGTGCCGACGGGCTCGCCGTGGCTCCAGGCCGCGTAGATCAGGCCGACGGGGACGAAGAACAGCACCCCGTAGAGGAAGAGCTTGGTCTCGAGCTTCATCGCGTGCCCTCCTCGTCCGTGCCCGGGCGGTCCTCGACGATCGTCGCGGTGGACTGCTCGGGCTCGCCCGTGCCGTTCACGACTCGCTCGTTGGCGACGGCGCCCTCACCGCGGCGGTCCGCCTCCCAGTCCAGCGCGCCGGGGTTCGGCTCCACGTGGTCCATGGCGGCGACCTCGGGATGGTGCAGGTCGAACGCCGGGCGCTCGGAGCGGATCCGGGGCAGAGACGTGAAGTTGTGCCGCGGCGGCGGGCAGCTGGTGGCCCACTCGAGCGAGGCGCCGTAGCCCCACGGGTCGTCGACCGTGACCAGCGGCGCGTTGCGCCACGTGGTGTAGACGTTCCAGAGGAACGGCAGCGTGGACGCGGCGAGGATGACGGCGCCGACGGTCGACAGCTGGTTCATCCACGTGAAGCCGTCGTCGGGCGAGTAGTCCGCGTAGCGGCGGGGCATGCCCTTGACGCCCAGCCAGTGCTGGATGAGGAACGTGGTGTGGAAGCCGATGAACAGCATCCAGAAGTGCACCTTGCCCAGCGTCTCGTTGAGCATCCGGCCCGTCATCTTGGGCCACCAGAAGTAGAAGCCCGCGAACATCGCGAACACCACGGTGCCGAACACGACGTAGTGGAAGTGCGCGACGACGAAGTAGGAGTCCGACAGCGGGAAGTCGAGTGCGGGGCTGGACAGGATGATGCCCGTCAGGCCGCCGAACAGGAACGTGACGAGGAAGCCGATCGTCCACAGCATCGGGGTCTCGAACGTGAGCTTCCCGCGCCACATCGTGCCGATCCAGTTGAAGAACTTCACACCGGTCGGGACGGCGATGAGCATCGTCATGAACGCGAAGAACGGCAGGAGGACCGCGCCGGTGACGTACATGTGGTGGGCCCACACGGTCACGGACAGGGCGGCGATCGCGATCGTCGCGTAGACCAGACCCTTGTAGCCGAAGATCGGCTTGCGGCTGAAGACCGGCAGGATCTCCGTGATGATGCCGAAGAACGGCAGCGCGATGATGTAGACCTCGGGGTGCCCGAAGAACCAGAACAGGTGCTGCCACAGGATGGCTCCCCCGTTCTCGGGGTTGAACACCTGGGCGCCGAGGCGCCGGTCGGCACCGAGGGCGAACAGCGCGGCGTTCGCGATCGTCGCGTAGACGAGACCCTTGTAGCCGAAGATCGGCTTGCGGCTGAAGACCGGGAGGATCTCCGTGATGATGCCGAAGAACGGCAGCGCGATGATGTAGACCTCGGGGTGCCCGAAGAACCAGAACAG
>JBEVEO010000210.1:0-8468 GCA_040512695.1 Leifsonia sp.
GGCGACGGGCGACTCGTCGACCTCGCCGAGCGTCCGTTCATGCGCATCGAGGGCGAGCCAGCCCGGCCAGCTGGTGAACCGGATGCCGCGGCCCTCGAGCACCTCGAGGATCGCCTCGGTGTCCGGCTCGGCAGGCGCGGCAAGCAGGTCGAGGTCAGCGATGATCGTGCCGATCGTCTCGAGCGCATCGCCCTTGGTGTGTCCGATCAGGCCGACAGGGCCGCGCTTGATCCAGCCGGTTGTGTAGAGCCCGGGAAGCGGCGTTCCCGCGGCGTCCAGCACCCTCCCGCCATCGTTGGGCACGACCCCCCGCGCGTCATCGAACGGCAGTCCCGGCAGCGCACTGCCCTTGTAGCCCACCGCGCGGTAGACGGCCTGGAGTGGGAAGTCACGGATCTCGCCCGTGCTGCGCACGCCGCCGTCGCCGGTCGGCTCCGTGCGTGCGAAGCGCATCCCCTCGACCCGGCCATCGCCGTACAGTTCGGCCGGGGCGTGCCAGAAGTGCAGGTGCAAGCGCCGCGAGGCGCCCGTCTGCTCCTTCGTGAGCCAACCCCGCAGCGTGCGCGTCATGACCTTGAGCTGATTGTTCTTGGCGACACCCGCCTCGCCGTGTTCGTCGGCCTGGAAGTCCTCCTCGTAGACGATCACATCCACGTCGGGAACCTCGGCGAGTTCACGCAGCTCGATCGGTGTGAACTTCACCTGGGCGGGTCCACGGCGTCCGAACACGTGCACATCGGTGACGGGCGAGCCGGCGAGCCCCGCGTAGACGTTGCTGGGGATGTCGGTCGGCAGCAGGTCATCCGCATGCTTGGCGAGCATCCGCGCCACGTCGAGGGCGACGTTGCCGTTGCCGATCACGGCGATGTCTGTCGCGTCGAGTGGCCAGTCGCGCGGGGCATCCGGGTGCCCATCGAACCAGGAGACGAAGTCGGCCGCGCCGAAGGAGCCGGGCAACTCGGTGCCGGGGATGTCGAGCTCGGCGTCACGGATGGCACCGGTGGCGAAGATGACCGCGTGGTAGTGGGCGCGCAGATCGGTCAGGTCGAGGTCAACGCCGTAGTTCACGTTGCCGATGAACCGGATGACGCCAGAGTCGAGCATCTCGTGCAGCGAGTTCACGATGCCCTTGATCCGCGGGTGGTCGGGGGCGACGCCGTAACGGATCAGCCCATAGGGGGCCGGCAGGGAATCGAACAGGTCGATGCTCGGCTCGCCGCCGGCCTCACGCACGGCCGCGGCCAGGATGTTGCCGGCGTAGATGCCGGCAGGGCCGGCGCCGATGATCGCGACGCGGAGGGGGGACGCGGGAAGCGACCGGGTCATGGGTGGGCCTTTCGGGGTGTGCTGGATGCAGGTGGGGTGTTCTGGCGCAGGGAGCAGGCGCTCGCCGCCGGGTGAGCGGTGGTCACCGGATGCCGCCGGGGCGGAGGCCCCTGCGGCGCAGGAGCCGTCGTTCGATCGGGGCGAAGAAGACGAGTTCGACCAGGATTCCGATCGCGAGGATCACCAGGATCGTGGCGAGGACAGCCGACAGATCGGCGAGCTCGCGGCTCTGCTGCAGCATGGATCCGAGACCGAAGCCGATGGTCCCGCCCATCGTGATGATCTCGGCGGCCATCAGCGACCGCCAGGAGAAGGCCCAGCCCTGCTTGAGACCGGCGAAGTAGCCGGGCATTGCGGCCGGGAGAACGATGAGGGTGGCGAGCTGGCCGCGGTTGGCCCCCAGCACCGTTCCGACGCGACGCAGCTGCGGCGGAACCTGGTCGACGCCGGCGACCAGGCCGTTCGCGATCGACGGGATCGCTCCCATCAGGATCACAAAATAGACCGTGGCGTCGCTGAGCCCGAACCAGAGGATCGCGGCCGGCACCCAGGCAACGGACGGCAGCACCTGCAGGCCGGAGAGCAGCGGGCCGAGTGCGCGCCGGAGCAGTCTCCACTCCGCGAGCAGCAGACCGAGCGGAGTGCCGATGGCGACCGCGATCAGGAATCCGATGCCGCCGCGTTCCAGGCTGGTGAGCACGGCGAGCTGCAGCCGGCCATCCGACCAGAGTTCGGCCATGGATGCGGCGACGTCGAGCGGTCCTGGGGCGAGGTCGGGGCGCGGCTGGGCGATGACGACGTAGAACTGCCAGGCGGCGGTCAGCGCGACGAGCAGCAGCACCGGCGGCAGAACGCTGTCGAGGAACCGTCGCCACGGGCTCTTCTCGGTGACCGCGACGCTCTGCAGGGCGTCGAGCCCGGATTCGAGCGTGCGCAGCTCCGAGGCGGCCTGTGCGACGGCGGCGTGGTCCGTGACGGAGTGATCGACGGCGGCTCGATCGTTGACGCTGTCGGAATCGGTCAGGGACGTGTTGCGCGTCTCCGAGGTTCTCGTGGCGGTGGTATCAGGCAGCATTGCGGCGGATCTCCTGTCTGAGTTGATCCGTGATCTCGGCCGAGAGACGCGAGACCTCAGGGGATTCGATGCGCCGATGTGCGTCGCCGGAGACCTGCCACTCGTTCGCGATCCGGCCTGGACGCGACGACATCAGCAACACACGCTGACCGAGTCGCACGGCCTCGCGCACATTGTGGGTGACGAAGACGATCGTTCGCCCGGTTTCCCGCCACACCCGATCGAGCTCCTCGTGCAGCAGGTCGCGCGTGATGGCGTCGAGCGCGGCGAACGGTTCGTCCATCAGCAGCACCTGGCGGTCCTGGGCGAGTGAACGCGCGAGGGCGACCCGTTGGCGCATGCCGCCGGAGAGCTCGTGCGGGCGCTTCTCTGCGGCATCCGCGAGGTTGACCACGTCGAGCAATTCACGTGCCTCGCTGCGACGCCTGGCCCGCGGCACTCCGCGCAGCCTGAGCGCGAGCTCGACATTGCGGCTGGCCGTCAGCCAGGGGAGGAGCGCCGAGTCCTGGAACATCACCGCGGCGTTGCCGCTGGCGACGGTGATGCTGCCGGAGCTCGGGTGCTCAAGGCCGGCGATGATGTTGAGCAGGGTGGACTTCCCGCAGCCGGATGCGCCGAGGAGGCAGACGAAATCGCCCGGCTCGATCGTGAGGCTCACGTTGTCGAGCACGAGTGGCCCCGTCGGCGTGAAACGCTTGCTCACAGCGTCGATCTGGATTGCGCTCTGGCCGGCCATGGGCTATTCGGTCCCCAGTTCGCCGGCCGTGACCGGTGCGGCGCCTGCCGCGGAGAGCACGGCGTTCAGGGCCGCGAGGTCGAACAGTCCGTTGATGTCTCCCGCCTTGGCGGTGCCGGCGTCCACTCCGGCCTTCAGGAGCACGGGGAAGGTTGCCGCGAGCGGGTCTGTGGTGAAGGTGACGTGTTCGAGCGCGCGCTCGATCACGGGATCCGACAGGGATTTCCCGGTGTCGGCGGCAAGCTTGGCGTTGATCACCGCACCCGCCTCGCTCGGATTCTCGTTCAGCCAGGCGACGGACTGTGCGTGCGCGGCCAGGAGGGCCTCCACCGCATCGGGGTGCTCGGCCAGGAACTCGGCACGGACTGCGAGGACCGTCGTCGGGAAGGCGCCGTCCTCCCAGAGGGATGCCTCGTCGACGAGCACCTGCGCACCGGCGTCGAGCACGAGGCGGGACACCCACGGTTCCGGAAGCCAGGCGCCGTCGATCTGACCGCTCTGGAACAGGGCGAGCGTCTGAGCGTTCTCGGTCGGCGTGATGGCGACGTCGCCGCCGCCGGTTGTGCTGGTCTCGTAGCCCTCCGCGGACAGCCAGTTGCGCAACGCGACGTCCTGGGTGTTGCCGAGCTGTGGGGTGGCGAGGGTGGTTCCTGCGAGATCTGCCGCACTGTCGATCCCTGGCCGCACGACGAGGGCAGCGCCCCCGCTCGCCGCGCCGGCGACGATGCGGAGCGACTGGCCGCCACTCGCGACGAAACTGTTCACCGCCGGGTTGGGGCCGATGTAGGCGGCATCGATCGCGCCGGCGCTGAGGGCTTCGATCGTCGCCGGGCCCGCGCTGAAGATCTGGGGCGTCAGCGTGGTGTCCCCGAGCTCCTCCTCGAAGAAGCCCTTCTCCAGGCCGACGAGTGCCGGGGCGTGGGTGACGTTGTCGAAGTAGCCGAGCCGGAGCTCCTCGGCCGGGCCGGTTGCCGGCACGTCGCCCGTCGGCGTCGCGCATCCGCTCAGCATCGTCACGAGGAGCCCGATCGTCGCGATGCCGAATGTTGCGCTGACTCGTCTGCGGTTCATGCTGCACTCTCCGTGGTGTCGGTGATGACGATTCCGGCGGCGAGCGTCGCGCCGTCCTGGGGGTGGATCACGAGGAAGGCTCCTGCCCGGCGGTTGGCCGCATACTCCTCGACCGGCAGGGCCGATGCGAGACGGATGCCGGCGTGGCCGATGTCGTTGATGTCGAGGCCGTCTGCGGCCTCGATGGCGAGGGTGTCCAGGTTTCGGCGTCCGGTGACGGTCGTGAGAATGGCCTGCACCGTCGAGGTTCCGAACTTGACGAGCGCCCGTGCACCCGGGCGAAGCGGGCGGGGATCGAGCCAGAACAGCGCGACGGAGAGGTCCTTCTTCACCTCCGGCACGCGATCGGCGGCCGTGATGACCGCGCCGCGCGCGACGTCGAGGTCGTCGCGCAGGCGGAGGGCGACCGACTGCGGGGCGACGGCCGTCTCCAACGCGATGCCGGCGAAGTCGATGCCGGTGACAACGGTGGTTCCACCGCCGGGAACGACGGTGACGGAATCGCCGACGCTCACGGATCCCGAGGCGACCTGACCGGCGTATGCCCGGTAATCGCGGTACGAGTCCGCGTCCTCCGGGGCAACGGCGACGGCGCCCTGCGGGCGGATCACCAGCTGCACCGGCAGGCGGAACGCCTCGAGCGCGCTTTCCGCTTCGTCGATGAGGGGGAGGGTCTCGAGCAGTTCGAGGAGGCTGGGGCCGTCGTACCACGGGGTGTTGATCGAGCGGTCGACGACGTTGTCTCCGGCGAGGGCCGAGACCGGGATGACGTGCACCCCGTCGATCCCGAGTTCGCCCGTCACGGCCCGCACACCGGCCGCGACCCGGTCGAATGCCTCCTCGTCGTAGTCGAGGAGATCGATCTTGTTCACGGCCACGATGATGTGGGGAACCCGAAGCAGCTGCACGACCGAGAGGTGGCGGCGGGTCTGCTCCAGCACCCCGTTGCGGGCGTCGATGAGCACGACGACGGCGTCGGCCGTTGTCGCGCCGGTGACCATGTTGCGCGTGTACTGAACGTGGCCCGGGCAGTCGGCGAGGATGAACGAGCGGTGGCCGGTGGCGAAGTAGCGGTAGGCGACGTCGATCGTGATGCCCTGCTCGCGCTCGGCCCGAAGGCCGTCGGTGAGCAGGGCGAAGTCGATGCCGCCGCCCGCGCCGCCGAAACCACGCTCGGCCGAGGTCCGGGTCACGGCGTCGAGCTGGTCGGCGAGGATCGCCTTGGAATCGTGCAGCAGGCGTCCGACGAGCGTCGACTTGCCGTCGTCGACGGAGCCGGCCGTGGCGAAGCGGAAGAGGGTGCCTTCGAGGGGGCGTGTCAGCAGTGCATCGGTCATTAGAAGTACCCGTCCTTTTTGCGATCTTCCATCGCGGCTTCTGAGATGCGGTCGTCGGCCCTGGTCGCACCGCGTTCGGTGATCGTCGACTGGGCGACCTCGTGCACGACGGCGTGAACGGTTGCGGCGTCGGATTCGACGGCGCCGGTGCAGCTCATGTCGCCGACCGTGCGGTAGCGCACCGTTCGGAGCTCGACCGTCTCGTCGGGGCCCGGCGCGCTGACCGGGCCGGTTGCGCGCCACATCCCGTCGCGCCGGTACACCTCGCGCTCGTGCGCGTAGTACAGCGGGGGGAGCTCGATGCCCTCACGCTCGATGTAGCGCCAGATGTCGAGCTCTGTCCAGTTGCTGATGGGGAATGCGCGCACGTGCTGCCCGACGGTGTGGCGTCCGTTGTACAGATTCCAGAGTTCCGGCCTCTGGTTGCGTGGGTCCCACTGACCGAATTCGTCGCGCAGCGACAGGATGCGTTCCTTGGCCCTGGCCTTGTCCTCGTCGCGACGGGCACCACCGAAGACGGCGTCGTGCCTGCCGGCCGCGATCGCATCGAGCAACGGCTGGGTCTGCAGCGGGTTGCGGGTTCCGTCTGCGCGTTCCTGGAGGCGCCCGTCATCGATGTAGTCCTGCACGCTCGCCACCGCGAGGCGGATGCCCAGCCGTTCGACCGTGGCGTCGCGGAAGGCGATGACCTCGGGGAAATTGTGGCCGGTGTCGACGTGCAGCACCGGGAACGGCACCTTCCCCGGCCAGAAGGCCTTGGAGGCGAGGTGCAGCACGACGACGGAATCCTTGCCGCCGGAGAACAGCAGCACGGGTCGTTCGAACTCGGCGACGACCTCCCGGATGATGTGGATCGCTTCGCTCTCCAGCAGGTCGAGCTGGTCGAGCCGGGGTCGCCCGGTCGATTCGGCGCGCGCCGCCGGGAGCGTCGCTGCAGAGAAGGTCGGCGCCGTCGAGAGCGCTGGTGTCGAGGTCATAGGTGAAGTCCGCATTCTGTCTTCTCGAGCCCGGCCCAGCGGCCGGATCGGGGGTCGTCTCCTGCGCTGACCGGCTTCGTGCACGGTGCGCAGCCGATGGAGGGGTAGCCCTGGGTGAGCAACGGGTTCAGCACCACGGAATGCGCGGTGGCGTAACCCTGCAGTTCGTCGAAGCTCCACGCGGCCAATGGGTTCACCTTGACCAGCCCGTTGCGCGCGTCCCACTCGATGAGCGGGGTGTTGATACGGGTGGGGGCCTCGTCGCGGCGCACCCCGGTGAACCAGAGCTCGTAGCCGCGAAGAGCGCGGTTCAGCGGGGCGACCTTGCGCGCCGCACAACATGCACCGGCGTCACGGGCGAACAGATCCTTGCCGAGGGCGGAATCCTGCTCGGCGACCGTTCGCTCCGGCAGCACATCGACAATCGTCACGTCGATGGCGCTGGCCACTTCGTTGCGCGTCGCGTAGGTCTCCGCGAAGTGGTAGCCCGTGTCGAGAAAGAGCACGTCGACGCCCGGCAGCTGATCGGCGACGAGCGTCGGCAGCACGGCATCCGCCATCGAGCAGGCGACCGCGACGGCGCGGGTGTCGAAATTCTCGGCGACCCAGGCGATCAGCTGTTCGGCCGAGGCGTCGGAGAGCTCGGTGGCTCCCCGTTCGGCGAGGAGGCGCAGCTCGTCCGCCGGGCGGAGCTTCGGGTCGCGGAGTACGCCGGTGTTCACAACATCGGTGCTCATTGGAGTGCCTCCTCGTCTGCGCGGTGTGCCCAGCTTGCGAATGTCTCGGTGTCGCCGCGCTCGGCGAGGAATCGCCGGACGAGGCGCTCGACGTAGTCGGCGAGGTCGTCCGCGGTGACCTTGAGGCCTCTGACGGTGCGGCCGAGGCCGGCTTCGTCACGGCCGACGGAGGCGAGTCCGCCGCCGAGGTGAACCTGGAATCCGGGCACCTGTCCGCCGGAGCCGTCGGGCAACAGCTGGCCCTTCAGACCGATGTCGGCGGTCTGGATCCGGGCGCAGGAGTTCGGGCATCCGTTGACGTGCAGGCTGATCGGCTGGGGGACCTCGATCCCGGCGAGGCGCTTCTCGAGCTCGAGCACGGCATCGGTGGCGGTCTGCTTGGTTTCGACGATGGCGAGCTTGCAGAACTCGATGCCGGTGCAGGCAATGGTCGAACGACGGAACAGGCTCGGTCTGGCTTCCAGGCCGATCGCGTCGAGTGCGCTGATCAGCGGCTCGACGTTCTCCTCGGTGATGTCGAGGAGCACGATCTTCTGGTGCGGTGTCGTGCGCAGCCGGGTGGATCCGTGTTTCTCGAGGAGGTCGGCGAGTGCGGTGAGGACGGTTCCTGAGACCCGGCCGACGAACGGCGTCACGCCGATGTAGAAGCGTCCGTCCTTCTGCTTGTGAACGCCGACGTGATCGCCCTGTCGGGTCGGTGTCGGTGCCGGCGCCCCGTCGGGGAGCGCCTCGTGCAGGTACTCGTCCTCGAGGATCTGCCGGTACTTCTCCGGCCCCCAGTCGGCGAGCAGGAACTTGAGCCTGGCCTTGTTGCGGAGTCTGCGGAAGCCGTAGTCGCGGAAGATCGAGACGACACCGAGCCACACGTCTGCGACCTTGTCGGGGCGAACGAAGACGCCGAGTCGTTCACCGAGGCGGGGGCTGACCGAGAGGCCGCCGCCGACCCAGAGGTCGTAGCCGATGCCGAGCTCTGGATGCTCGACGGCCACGAAGCCGACGTCGTTGATCTCGTGCACGACGTCCTGGCTCGGGTGACCGGTGAGCGCGGTCTTGAACTTGCGGGGCAGGTTGGCCAGCTCCGGAACGCCGATGTACTTCGCCGTGATCTCGGCGATCGTCTCGGTGGGGTCGATGAGTTCGTCGATGGCGATGCCGGCGACGGGGGAGCCGAGGACGACGCGCGGCACGTCGCCGCAGGCCTCCGTTGTG
>JBEVEO010000229.1:0-9842 GCA_040512695.1 Leifsonia sp.
CCGCGCCCACCGCGTCGGCCTCTGCGCTCCAGTCGAAGATGCGGTCGGTGCACCACCAGTACTCCTCGAGCGTCTCGCCCTTCCAGGCGAACACGGGGACGCCCTTCGGGGCATCCGGAGTTCCGGTGGGGCCGACGGCGATCGCCGCTGCGGCCTCGTCCTGGGTGGAGAAGATGTTGCAGCTCGCCCAGCGCACCTGGGCTCCGAGGGCGACGAGGGTCTCGATGAGCACGGCGGTCTGCACCGTCATGTGCAGCGAACCGGCGATGCGCGCGCCGGCGAGCGGCTGGGACGCGCCGAACTCCTCGCGGAGGGCCATGAGTCCCGGCATCTCGTTCTCGGCGAGACGGAGCTGGTGGCGCCCGGCGACCGCGAGGTCGAGGTCGCGCACCTTGAACGGCAGAGCAGTGGCAGTGGAGGTCATGCCGACCATTCTGTCAGGACGAGCGCCTCCTACGCGCGGATCAATCCCAGAACCAGGTCGCGCACCCGCTCCATCTCCGGCTGCGTCTGCGCCTCGACGTTGAGCCGGAGGAGCGGCTCCGTGTTGGACGGGCGGACGCTGAACCACCAGAACGGCTCGTCCTCGCCGGTCAGGCCGGTCACCGTGAGTCCGTCCAGCTCGTCGAACTCTGCGATGCCCGTGAATGCCTCCACGATGCGGGTGTAGGCGGCGGCGACGTCCTCGACGGTCGAGTTGATCTCCCCGGACATCGCATAGGGCGTGTACACGGCGGCCAGCTCCGACAGCGGGCGGTCCTGGGCGCCGAACTCGGCCAGGGTGTGCATCGCGGCCAGCATGCCGTTGTCGGCTCCCCAGAAGTCCCGGAAGTAGTAGTGGGCTGAGTGCTCGCCTCCGAACACCGCTCCCGTCGCCGCCATCTCGTCCTTGATCAGGGAGTGCCCGACCCTGGTGCGCACGGCGATCGCGCCGGCCGCCTCGATCGTCTCCGGAACGACGTGCGAGCAGATGAGGTTGTAGAGCACCGTGATGTCCCCGTCCTCGCCTGCTGCGCGCAACCGGGTGATCTCCCGGAGGGCGACGATCGCGGCGATCGCGGACGGCGTGACGGCGGTACCCGTCTCGTCGACGACGAAACAGCGGTCGGCGTCGCCGTCGAAGGCGAGACCGAGGTCGGCGCCGTGCTCGACGACGGCCTTCTGCAGGTCGACGAGGTTGGCCGGCTCGAGCGGGTTGGCCTCGTGGTTGGGGAAGGTCCCGTCGAGCTCGAAGTAGAGCGGGATGACCTCGATCGGGAGCGCGGGCAGGCCGGCGGCGGTTCCGAGCACGGCGGGGACGGTGAGCCCGCCCATGCCGTTGCCGGCATCGACGACGATCCGCAGCGGACGGATCCCCGACAGGTCGACGAGGGAGCGCAGATACGCGGCGTAGTCGGCGAGGACGTCGATCGAGCGCTCGGATCCCGGCTCCGCGACGGCGGGGATGCCGCCCTCGAGGTAGGCGGCAGCGCGATCGCGGATGGCGGCGAGCCCGGTGTCGAGGGAGATGCCCCGCGCGCCGGCCCTCGACATCTTGATGCCGTTGTAGGTCGCCGGGTTGTGGCTCGCGGTGAACATGGCAGCCGGGGCCTGGAAGGCGCCGGAGGCGTAGTAGCTCTCATCCGTCGAGCAGAGCCCGATGCTGACGACGTCGGCCCCGCGTGCCCTGGCACCGCCGGAGAAGGCCGCGGCGAACTCGGGCGACGAGTCGCGCATGTCGTGACCGATGACGATCTCGGTGCCGGCAGCCCGCACCTCGTCGACGAACGCGGCGCCGATGGCCTCGACCACCTCGCTCGTGAGCGCTGTGCCCACGAGTCCGCGCACGTCGTAGGTCTTGACGATCGAGGCGAGTCTGGCGGCGGGATCGAGGGGTGGCGCGTTGTTCACGCGCTAAAACCTACCTCACCCATCACGGCGTGACGGATGACCTGCCAGCCCTGCGGAGCCGACAGCCGTTGGGCGTGGCGGGTGCAGAGGTCGTAGCTGTGCGGCTCGTGCGTGAGTGACAGCGGTCCGAGCACGGCCATCGAGTCGGCGTACACGTAGGTGAGCGTGGCCACCGCATCCTCGGTGCATGCCACGCGCGAGCAGGTCCTGTTCATGTCGATCCCAGATTACCGGCGCTCCGCCCGGAAGTAGGATGGCGACATGCCCCGATCACGACGCACTCCGCGTGCAGCCCCGTCGGCGCGGCGGGGCATCCTCGACCGCCATGGCCGGGGGATGCGATCCGCGGTCACCGGGCCGTACCTGCCCATGCTGCGCGGACGGATCGATGTGTTCGAGTCGACGGTCGCGTCGACGGCCGAGTACCTCAGGGGGATCTGGCCCGAGCTCGAGGACGTGAAGTTCGAGATCGCCGCGGCGCCGGCCGACGCCCTCCACGGAGACCACGTCGACCGGTGGAAGGTGAGTCTCGAGGAGCGCCGGGTCGTCCTGTTCCGGCTCCCGATCCAGCGGATGAGCAAGCTCCACCGCAACGACGACCTGCACCAGCGGATGATGGTCGAGAGCTGCGTCTTCCGGGCCGTCGCCGACCTCATCGGCAAGGACCCGTGGGACCTCGACCCCGATCGCTTCCGCGGCCTCTGAGCCGCGGTTCCCGGCCTCAGCGGGTGTAGACCGTGATCGGGGCAGCCAGACCGGCGATCGGCGTGAGCGTGAACGAGGCCAGGCGGCTGTCCGTCGCGTAGCCCACCGAGGCGATCACCCCGTCCGCGCCTGTGATCTCGTACCCGACGCCGGGCCGGAGCGCGAGCGGAAGAGCCGTCGCGGCAGGCAGGTCGAGGGTGATCGGCTCGCCGTCGCCCGGCGTCAGCGTGATGCTGAGATCGCGCCCGCCCGGATTCCAGGCGTGCAGGGTCGGCACCGCGCCCCCGGCCGCTGCCACGAGCGTCGCGTCGGCCGCGAGCGGCGTCGACGCGGCGAACCAGGCGATGTCACGGCCGTCGGCTCCGGCCACGGCCGTGCGGGCCGCGGCGACGACGGGCTCGTCGGACTCGACAGTGATCGAGTAGACCCCGGCTGCGAGGTCGCTCAGCGGCGCCTCGACGACGATGCCGGGCTCCAGGTCGACGGAGAACGACGTGCCGGGCGCTCCGTTCTCTCCGACCACGCTGACGGTGGCCTGCGCGGCGGTGTCGCCCGGGGCCACGAGACGCAGTCCGGGCTGCTCATCGGAGTAGCCGGCCTCCGAGTCCGTCGCGACGGTCGAGATGGCGGCCCCCACGATGACCCCCGGGATGGTCGTGTTCGTCGACGGCGCCGAGGTCGGGCCGACGATGTCGACGCCGCCAGGGTCGAGTCCGCGCACGATGCTCTGCTGGAGGGCGGCAGCGACCTCCCCTCCCTGCGAGGTGACATGAACCACCGGGGACAGCACGTCGGGAGCGAGACCGGCCAGGGAGACGATGCGCTGGGTCCCGGGCTGCACGAGGATGCCCGTGGCGCCCGGAGCCGTGATCGGGCCCGTCTCGCCGTAGACGGTGAGATCGACGGTCGCGAGCACCGACGACGGGTTGCTCAGCAGCACGAGGGTGGTCCGTCCGATGTCGGTGGACCCGCCGATGAGCCAGGCATCCGGCACGGCCTCCGTGCACGCCGCGACGGCGAGCCCGGAATGGGTCTCGTCGGCGGCGACCTGGGTCTGGCTGCCCGCGATCAGGGGCGGCGTCGTGGCGTCGGGGGATGCCGGAACGGTGAGCACGGATGCACCGCCGTTCTCCGCGGCGTTCGCATCGTCCGGGGCCCCGAGCGGGGTCTCGTCCGGGTCGTCCTCCCCCGGCCCGGCTGCCGACACGATCGACGCCGAGCCGATGGAGCTCGCGGCCGTCGCCTGACCGGAGTCCTCGGCGAGGGTGAGGAGCGGGCCCGGGCACACCCGCTGGGCGTCCGTGGGGACGGGCACGACCCGGTCGGCGACGGGGCCGACCTCGACGCTCGGCCACGGCACGAAGGCGGCGGCGGCCACGAGGCCGACGGCGACGGCGATGCCGGCCAGCCCGCCGATCGTGCGTGCGCCGGCCACGACGACGGTGCGCTTAGTCGACATCGCGCTTCTCCTCCTGGGTCGTGGTCGGCGTCGCGGGCGGCGGGCCGTCGGGCTCGGCGGGGGTCGCGTCCTGTGTCACGGACTGCGGCTCGGAATTCGGCTCCGGCTCGGCGCCGGATTCGGGCTCGGGCTCCGGGCCGGACTCCTGGTCCGCGTCGCCTTCCGGGCCCTGGCCGCGCTCTCCGGCCTCGGCGTCCGGCTCACCGATCTCGGCGTCAGGCTCGACGGTTCCTGCGTCCTCGCCGGATCCGGCGTCCGGCTCGTCGTCATCCGCACCCGGCTCCGCCGACGCTGCGGCGGCCAGGGCAGCGGCCTTGGCGTCGCGTCGGGAACGCCGCTGCCTGGCCGCGCGCGCACGAGCGGACTGCGGCGGGAGCTCCCGCCCGACTCCGGTGGGGATCGAGAGCAGCAGCGTCGCTCCGAACACCACGATGATGGCGATGAACGTCGCCGTGCGGAGCCATCCGCCGGCATCCTCCGGGATGGCGGCCGATGCGGCCTCCTTCTCGTCGGTGTCGACGCGCCAGAGCGCTCCGAAGGCGGTCTTCCCGACGGGCACGAGCACGGGGTTGCCGTCGAGCGCGGCCGTGGCGCGCCGGACGGTCTGCTGGGCCTCCGGCGTGACCTCACCGCCGATGCGGGTGGCCGGCTCCAGCAGCACGAACCGGATGCGCTCGTCGTCCAATGCCGTTGCGGCGTCGTAGGCGCTGCGGGATGCGAGGTTCCCGGTGAGCGTCGCGAGCTCCGCCTGCCGCTCGCTCAGGTCGAGGTCTGTCGACAGCAGTGTCGCCTGGTCGTCGAGAGTGGTTCCCGTTCCGCGCTGCAGGTCGGCGAGGACGCCGCCGTCCGGCTGCGGGATGATGGCGAGCGTGCCGGCCCGCGGATCGGACCGGGCGGCAGCGCTGACGAAGGCCGGCAGCACCCGGGCCGAGCCGGCATCGACGGCCGACTGCCCGAGCGGGAGGCTGAGCGCCAGTGGAGCGGCGGCCGCGACGAACAGCACCGTCGCGACGATGCCGGGCAGCAGCGCGAGCTGCGGGATCGCGTCGAGACCGACGATCACGGCACCCGTGATGCCGAGCCAGTAGAGGCTGAGCCCGCTGCCGGGCCACACCGGCACCACCTGCGATCCGGTGGTCGCCACCGTGATGAGGGTCGCCGCGAGCGCGGTGGCGAAGCCGAGGGCGGCGAGGCCGAGGGAGAACGCTGCCGAACGGAATCCTCGCAGGAACAGCGCGGCCAGTCCCAGGATGGCGAGCGGCGCGAGCAGGATCGGGACGAGGAGCTGTGGAGACAGGGCGCCGACCGGATAGTGGTCGAGAACCGTGTCCCACCCGCCGAACTGGCCGCCGGGGAAACCGAGGAGCAGCTGCCACACCGACGGTGTCGTCGTCGACGGAAGGGGAACGCCGGGGTCGGCGACGATGGCGATCCAGTTCGAGCGCAGCACCTGGTCCCAGACCAGTGGAGCGATGAGCACGGCGGCAGGGATCGGGATCCCCGCGATGCGGAAGAACCCGCGACGGCTCGTCACCAGCAGCACGAGCCAGGCGATCAGGAGGGCGGGGGCGAGCGACGGCGCACAGGCCACGATGGCGGTGAACAGCAGCGCGGACGTGGCGGACGCGGACCAGGACCGCGGTGCCGCGAAGGCGGCGAACACCAGCCACGGGAGGAGGATGTGGGCGATGACCGGTGCGGGGCGGCCCTCCGAGACGGCGGTCAGGAAGGTCGGGGCGAGCATCCAGAGGATGGCGGCGATGGCCCGCAGTCCGCCGCGCTCCGTGATCCGTGTCGCGGCGAACCATGCTCCCAGCGCCGCCAGCGGCACGGCGGCGATCCAGAGTGCCAGGAGACCGACCGTCGGGGACCAGAAGGTGAGCGAGCTCACCACGGCGAGGACGGCGGTGAACGGGTCGGCGGCGCCGACGAAGCCGACGCTGATGTCGCGCCAGCCGTAGCCGATGCTCTGCCAGATGACGGCCGGGGAGGAGAGCGGGAGCAGGCCGCCGCCGTCTGCAGCGTCGGCACCGAGGAGCGGGGACGCCACCACGAGACCGACCACGATGGCGGCGAGGATGGTCCATGCGCCTCCGGTCGTCAGGAACCCGACCTCGCTGCGCTCTCCACGGGCCCGCGCGATCCTGGCCTCGCGCGCCAGGGCTCGGCGGCGGCGCATCTCGGCCGGAGACACGCGCAGCGGCGCGATGACGGCCCACGAGTGGGCACGGGTCCTCGCGATGCTGCGGCGAGCGGACCCCGTGCTGATCCCGGTGAACGCCGCCGTGAACGCCGCGGCGATCTCACCGCCGATGCGGCCCGGCTGCTTGGCGAGGAGGGCGACGATCGAGCGCAGCAGTGCCAGCGGCACGAGCGACAGCCAGTGCAGTGGGACGGTCGCGGCCGGCGCGTACGCCAGCCGTCGGTGCAATTGGGCGGTGCGCTGCAGGCGCGTCCGTCGCCGTCGGACACGCCCTTTGAGGGAGGTGCTCGCACCGGCGATCCCGTCTCCCGCTGTTGCGACGTGCGCTGCCGGCGCGACGGAGACGCGGTGGCCGGCCAGGCGGGCGCGGACCGAGAAGTCGAGGGCGTCGTCGACGACGGGGAGACCCGGGTCGAAGCCGCCGAGCGCATCCCAGACGGTGTGGCGGACGAGCATTCCGCCTGCCGCGACCCCGAGCACGTCGCTGAGGCCGTCCCGCTGGCCCTGGTCGAGTTCGTCGGTGACGAGCGGGACCGTCGCGCCGTAGCGGGTCATCGACTCGCCCAGGGAGCGGATGGTGTCTCCGGTGTCCCAGTCCACCTGTTTCGGCCCCGCGACCGCGACCGACGGTGCCGTCTCGAGCGCCGCGACCAGTTCGGCGAGCGCTTCGGGCTCCGGTGCGTTGTCCTGGGCCAGCAGCCAGAGCAGCTCGCTCGTCGACGTCGGCGGCGCGGTGACGCGGACGCCGGTCGCGATCGCGTCGCCGAAGCTGAGCGCGTCTCCGGCCGCGATGAGGCGCGTCGGGCCGAATTCGGTGAGGAGGCGTGCGCTGTCGTCGGTCGATCCGCAGTCGACGGCGATGATGGCATCCGGCCGGAGGGTCTGAGCCGCGAGAGCCTCGAGAGTCCTCGAAAGGTGCTGCGCGCCGTTCCGGGCGACGATGATGGCGGTGACTCTGGGTGTCATATCGGGGCAAGCCTAAGTTGCCTCGAGCAGGTGGGGACTCAGCCCTGCCGGGCGTGGCCGATATCCGTCAGCCGGCCGGTGTGGCCTGTTCAGGTGCCACGACGGCCGTCACCGGCGATCAGACGGCGCGCTTGCGCAGCTTCCGTCGCTCGCGCTCCGACAGTCCACCCCAGATGCCGAATCGCTCGTCGTTCGAGAGCGCGTACTCCAGGCACTGGGTGCGCACCTCGCACGAGGTGCAGATCTTCTTCGCATCGCGAGTGGATCCGCCCTTCTCGGGGAAGAACGCCTCGGGGTCGGTCTGGGCGCAGAGCGAGTCGGACTGCCAGGCGAGCGGATTGGCGTCGTCGACGTTCTGCCGGACTCCGGGAACCCCCAGTCGTACCGGATCGACGAACCAGTCGTCGGGTACCCCTGAACGATAGTCATTGGCTGCCATATCGTCACCCGCCCCATTTCTTCCGACCTGCGAACCGCGTGTCTGAAGTAATTACACCGGTGTAACTACCAAGAGTCAAGTCGCAAATCGTAAACCCTCAAGGAAGGCTCGAGAGTTGCGACGCGCCGCGGAAATTTCGTGCTACGCGAACGGCCCGCAACTCCCCAGTGGGGGTTATCCCCGTTCAGGGGTGATTTCGCCGGTCGAAGCGGCTGCGGCCCTCCGCGAGTCCCACGCGCTCTGCACCATCTGCTCGAGCGTGTGCCGCATCCGCCAGTCGAGATCCCGGGCGGCGAGTTCGCCCGATGCCACGATGCGCGCCGGATCGCCGGGACGCCGGGGACCGACCTCGGGCTCGAAATCGATGCCCGTCACCCGTGCGATCGTCGTCATGATCTCCCCGACGGACACCCCGTCCCCGCTCCCGAGGTTGTAGACCGGCTCGATGCCGCTGCCTGCCGCGAGGCGGGATGCGGCGACGACGTGGGCATCCGCGAGATCGGCGACGTGGATGTAGTCGCGCACGCACGTGCCGTCCGGCGTCGGGTAGTCGGCGCCGTTCACCCGGGGCGTCCGTCCGGCGAGGAGTGCCTCGAAGACGAGCGGGAAGAGGTTGTGCGGGCTGGAGTCGTAGAGGTCGGCCGACCCGGACCCGACGACGTTGAAGTAGCGGAGCGAGGTGTGGGCGAGGCCGGCGGCGATGCCCTGGTCCCGCAGCAGCCACTCGCCGATGAGCTTGGACTCGCCGTACGGCGACTCCGGCTTCTGGGGGGTCTCCTCGGTCACGAGGTCCGTCTGCGGGGTGCCGTACACGGCCGCGCTCGAGGAGAACACGATCCGCCCGACCCCGGCATCCGCCATGGCGGCCAGCAGGGTCGCTGTCGCCGTCACGTTCTGCTCGTAGGTGTGCAGCGGACGCTGCACCGAGACCCCGGCGTACTTGAAGCCGGCAACGTGCACGACGCCGTCGATGTCGTGCTCGGCGAAGACGCGATCGAGGAGCTCCCGGTCGAGGATCGTTCCCTCGTGGAACGGGACGGACTCCGGAACGAACCCGCGGTGGCCGCTCGACAGGTCGTCGACCACGACGACATCGGTGCCGGCTGCGAGGAATGCGCGCACGATGTGCGCTCCGATGTAGCCGGCTCCGCCGGTGACCAACCACGCCATTCAGGACTCCTCGTCATCGCGGCCGGCGGTGAGCCGGCCACGATTCAGACTAGCGGCGAGGGGCTGGGGGTCATTCCCAGCGGGCGTCCCAGCGAACCTGGTTCTGAGCGTGGCGGTTGCGGTCCCGGATCTCGGGCCGGCCGTAGCCGTCATTCTCGAGCCCCAGGATCGACGCGATGACGCCCCAGAGGACGAGAGCTGCGAGAGCGATGAGCACGATGATGGACATGGCAGTAAATCTACGCATTGCGAGATCCTGCCTCTAGTGGCAGAGTGGACACTGTTCGATACATTCCTGCCAATCGGAGAACGTCATGCTGAAGAAGATCGTCTGCCTCACGATTCCGGGCATGGCGCCGTTCGAGTTCGGCGTGATCTGCGAGGTGTTCGGCATCGACCGCACCGAGCACGGCGGTCCGACGTTCGACTTCCACATCGTCGCGGCCGAGCCGGGCCCCATCCCCATGAAGATGGGCTTCGACATCGTGGTGCACGAGGACCTCAGCGCCGCGGACGATGCCGACCTCATCGCCGTCCCGGCGTACCTCGGCGACTCGAGCGCCCACCCCGAGATCCTCCGGGTCATCCGCGAGGCCGAGGCGCGTGGCGCGTGGGTGATGAGCGTGTGCAGCGGCGCCTTCCTGCTGGCGGAGGCCGGCATCCTCGACGGCCGCAGGGCGACGACGCACTGGATGTACACCGACAGGCTCGCGGCGGACTACCCGCACATCGACGTCGACCCCGACGTGCTGTTCGTCGAGGACGGGCACGTGGTCACGGGGGCCGGCACGGCGGCCGGGATCGATGCCGCCCTGCACATCGTGCGCAAGGAGCTCGGCGCGTCGGCGGCGAACGTCGTGGCGCGTCGCATGGTCGTGCCGCCCCAGCGGGACGGCGGCCAGTCGCAGTTCATCCAGACGCCCGTCGTGGAGTGCAAGAGCGACTCGTTCGCCCTCGTGACCGAGTGGATGCTGCAGAACCTCGACCAGGATCTCACGGTCGACCAGCTC
>JBEVEO010000240.1:0-4481 GCA_040512695.1 Leifsonia sp.
GCTGGAGATCGTCAGCCACATCTCCTTCGTGGACGAGGCCAGGGCCGAGGTCCTCCCCGACAAGCTCGACACCTGGCGCGACGTCCGGTTCGACGTCTTCTTCAAGGGCGACGACTGGCGCGGCACCGAGAAGGGCATCCGCCTCGAACGACGTTTCGCGGAGGTCGGCGTGGAGATCGTGTACTTCCCGTACACCGTGCACACCTCGAGCACGGCGCTGCGGCGGGCTCTGGAACTCCTCGACCAGGGCGCGGAGGGCATCGCCAGCCAGGCCTGACCGGCCGCGGCATCCGAGCGTCGTCGGAGCACGCCTCAGGTCACGGGTGACTCACCTGACCGGTTGCACGAGGTCGAGGAGCACATCCTTGGGCCCGCGCGCGAAACGCGCATAAGCACCCGTCGATGCCACCCGCAGCACCGGGACGACGCGGCGCAGGCGATTGACCGGCAGGGCGGTGCGGCGCTGCTCGTGGCGGAGCTTCGCCCGGGCGATCTCGAGGCGGCGCTCGGGGACGAGGGCGCCCATCGACTCGTAGCGCGACACGAGCACCTCGGCGCGGGAGTGGAGTCGTTCGTTCCGGCCGGCACCGGGCGCGAGCAGCAGGGCCATCCGCTCCCGGGCGTTGCGGCGGCGGACACCGGTCTTGTTCGAACTGTGCTGCCGGTACTCGATCGTCGGCTCGTCGAGGTAGGCGGTGCCGCCCATGCCTGCCGCGATGATGCCGAGCCACTCGTCGTAGACCCAGCTGCGCGGGAAGGGGGTGGCGTGGGCGAGGAGGCCGATGCGGAACGCGGCGGTTGCTCCCGTCACGATGTTGCGGCGGATGAGCACGTCGAGGGCCTCCTGCTCCCGGTAGCGGCTGCGCTCCCACGCGCTGACACCCTGGGTCTGCGCCAGTCGCGCCCCCATCCTGACGCCGTTCTCATCGATGAGTTCTGCGTCCCCGTGGACGAACATCAGAGACGGGCTGGACTCGAACCGGTCGCGAATCCGTTCGAACCGATCGGGTTCGCTGATGTCGTCGTGGTCGCAGACGACGACGACATCGGCGGTGCAGGCCGCCATCGTCCGTTCGATGTTGCCCGCGATGCCGTGGTGCTCGGACGGCAGCAGGATCCACCGGATGCCGGCCGTCTCCGGGCGGGCGTCGGCCTCCCGCCTCACGGCGTCGATGACGGCGCGCGTCCCGTCGGTCGATCCGTCGTCACCGATGACGATCTCGTCGGGAACCACGCTCTGGGCGATGAGGGATCGCAGGTGCTCGCCCACGAACCGCTCGCTGTTGTACACCCGCATGGCGACGCCCATGGAGAGGTGCTGATCGCCGGTCATAGCGCCCACGATGCCACCGGGAGGGTGAAGATGCCGGGAACGCCGCGCAGCAGCCGGTACACCCCGAGGGCGATGAGGATGGCGGCCGCCGCCAGCACCAGCGGCAGGACGGTGGCGATCCAGCCCGGCACCACGACCCCGGTCGCCAGCACGCCGGCCACCGCGATCATGGGGAAGGTGTGCACGAGGTAGATGGGAAGCGTACGGGTGCCGAGGTAGCGCACGACGTCGAAGGCGGGGACCCGGGAGAGGACGACGGCGGCGGTGATGCCGACAGCCACGGCGACGCAGCTGACGACGAGGAGGACTCCCGGAACACGGATGAGGTCGAAGCGCAGCATCGCCACGACGAGCACGGCGTAGATCGCCAGGGCGACGACCGGATGCCACCAGCGCACGTGCGGGGCGAGCGAGCGCACCCAGCCCCCGATCCACAACGCGAACAGGAAGAACACGAGGTACCGGCCCATCTTGTCCCATGGCGTCGCCGTGTGGAGGAGGCCGGTTCCGAAGGCGATCGACAGCAGGACGGCGAAGGTGCCCGGGATGATCCGCGGAAGGGAGCGGGTGAGCCAGGCGAAGGTGAAGAACAGCGGCAGGGCGTAGATGAACCAGAGGTTCTCGTTGGGGAAGATCAGGAAGTTCGCGATCCCCGCCCACGACCCGCGGTCGCCATCCGTCCTGATCGGCGGCATGAGCCGCAGGAACAGCTGCTGGGCGATGACCCACACGACATAGAGATAGAGGAGCAGGAGCAGCCGCTTCCGGAACAGCTGCCGGTACCCGAGCGTGACGACCCTGGCGCCCAGGATCCCGGACATGAAGAAGAACAGGGGCATCCGGAAGGTGTCCAGGAGCGGGTTCAGCTCGGCGAGCAGGCCGACGACTCCGGCCTCGGACAGGTAGAGCGAGCTGTGGTACAGCACGACGAGGACGATGGCGATGCCCTTGGCGATGTCGATCCACGGCTCGCGGATCGCAGGCTTCGCGACAGCCGTGCGCGATACAGCCTGTTCTTCGGTCACTCGGGTGTGCCCCTTCGAACGCTCGTCCGGCGGCCAGCGGTATCCGCTGCCCGCGTTCAGGATAGGGTCGCCACCGCCGGCACGACAAGGGTGGTGACCCGCGTCGGGGAGGCCGGGCCGTTCAGACGTCGATGACGGTACGGTGCGGAGCGGCATGCCCGAGCACCTCGTGGTGCAGCCGCTCCATCGTCTCGTCGAGTCGCGCGGCCGTCTCCGCGGCCTCGGTGAGCCCGTCGACGAGGTGCTGCGGGACCTGCTTGTCGTACTTGTAATAGGTCTTGTGCTCCAGGCTGGCCCAGAAGTCCATCGCGATGGTGCGGAACTGCACCTCGACGGTCACGGGGACGGGGCCGTCGGACAGGAACACCGGGACCTCGAGGATCACGTGCAGGCTGCGGTAGCCGTTCGGCTTCGGCACCGCGATGTAGTCCTTGATGCTCAGCACCCGCACGTCCTGCTGGGCGGTGATCATGTCGACGATCCGGTACACGTCGGAGACGAAGCTGCAGGTGACGCGGACACCCGCGATGTCGGTGATGGAGGACCGGATGGTCTCGAACGACGGCTCGAGCCCCTTCCGCTCGAGCTTCTCCAGCACGCCGTCGGTCGACTTCAGCCGGCAGCTGATGTGCTCGATGGGATTGTGCCCCTCGTGCTCGCTGAACTCCTCCCGCAGGATCGAGAGCTTCGTGACGATCTCGTCCATGCCGAACTTGTAGCGCATGAGGAACCGGCTGAACTCGTCGCGCAGGGCCTTCATCTCGGCGAGGGTGTCGACGTCGAGGTGCTCGAACAGGTCGCTCGTCCGCGGTGTCAGCAGCGGGCGCGGAGTGCTCGGCGTGCTCGGACGGAGGGCGACGGGGTTCGAATCGACGAGGGGATCATCCACGATTCCGACGCTACGGCGCAAGCCTTGGCGAACCGTGTGAATGGCGCAAGAGCTTCGCGATCGGGCACCCCTACAGCGCGGCGGCGGCCACCGAGAACGTGTCGCAGGCGGCCGGCCCGCCCTGGTAGCCGGCCTCGAACCACTTCTGGCGCTGGGCGCTCGATCCGTGGGTCCACGCCTCCGGGTCGACCTCACCGCCGGAAGCCTGCTGGATGCGGTCGTCTCCGACGGCGGCCGCAGCATCGAGGGCGTCGGCGATCTCGGCCTGGGTGACGGGCTTCAGGAGGGGGACGTCGGAGGCTGCCGTCGTCTGGGTGGATGCGGCTGCCGTCCACGCGCCGGCGTAGCAGTCGGCCTGCAGCTCGACCCGCACGCTTCCGGATGCCTCGCCCGTCGTGCCGTCCTGTGATGCCTGGATCGATCCGGTCAGGTTCTGGATGTGGTGGCCCCACTCGTGCGCGACGACGTACATCTGGGCGAGCGGGCCGCCCGTGGCGCCGAACCGGGAACGCAGCTCGTCGTAGAACGTGGTGTCGAGGTAGAGGCTCTGGTCGGGAGGGCAGTAGAACGGCCCGACGGCGCTGGTGGCGTTCCCGCATCCGGTCTGGGTGGCCTCGGTGAACAGGTAGAAGTCGGGGGTGACGTAACTGGCGCCCAGTGCCGGAGCCTCCTCGGCCCAGTAGGCGTCGAGGGACTCGGCTGCGGCCTCCATGCGGCAGTCGATGTCGGAGTTCGCATCCGCCCCCGTCTCGCAGTTCGCGATCGGCGACTCCTCGGCCGTCCCGCCGCCGGAGCCGCCGGCTCCGACGATGCCGGAGAGATCCACCCCGAGGAACTGCGAGATCAGGAAGATCGCCAGCACGCCGATGCCGCCACCGACGCCGATGCCCACGTTGCGGCCGCGCTTGGAGACCTTGCCTCCGCCGATCTTGGCGTTGTCGTCGAACGTCATGTTCACACGCTAGCGCCCGCGCGACCGAGCCGCTGGGGCTTGACGTCAGCTCGCGAAGCGGTCGGTCGCCTCGATGAGGGCGTCGCGGATGCCCGGCTCGTCGAACGCGTGCCCGGCATCCGGGATCATGCGGAACTCGGCCTCCGGCCAGGCGGTGTGCAGGTCCCACGCCGTCATCGGCGGCGTGCAGGCGTCGTAGCGGCCCTGCACGATGACGGCCGGGATGCCGGAGAGCTTGACCGCGTCGCGGATGAGCTGCCCCTCCTCCCACCATCCGCCGTG
>JBEVEO010000286.1:0-10646 GCA_040512695.1 Leifsonia sp.
CAGAAGCGGCTCGGCAACGGCGGCATCCTGCACCACGTCACCATGAGCTACGACATGGACGGCGAGATCATGACGCAGGTGCTGCGCATCGGTCGCGAGAAGCTCAGCGACAAGGGCATCGCGAGCGCCGCCAAGCGCGTCGACCCGCTCAAGCGCCAGGCCGGCGTCGAGCGCGCCGTCATCATCGAGCAGCTCGAGAGGACCTTCACGGCGCTGACGGATGCGACCCCCGGCGACATCACCGCCGACGAGTACGCCCAGGCTGAAGCCCTCGTCGACTCCAAGTTCGCGACATCGGAGTGGCTCAACCGCGTGCCATGACCAGGGCGCGGCCGGTCAGCCCGACGGTGGCAGTCCGGTGCCGTGACGGGCGCCCATGCAGTGGGATCTCCTAGGATGGCCGGATGAACTGGTGGATTGCGGCCGTCGCGGTGGTGCTCGTGGCGTTCGTCGTGTTCGCATCGCGCAAGGGCTGGGTCGACTTCAGCAACAAGGCCGGCCGCGGCACTCCGGGCGGCGGCGCCCTCGGCGCGATCGACGAGGTCTTCGCACCGCACCGGCACGAGATCGAGGTGCAGCGCGAGAAGGAGACGGTGCTTCCCGCGCCGTCGCCCGTCGCCGACGATGACGACAAGGGCATCCTCGAGACGAACGACGCCGACGACCCGACCACGCGCTTCGACGGTCGCATCCGCCTGGACCTCTAACCGGGCATCGGCACGGCCAACGCATCGACTCGCCAGCTGCGGCCGGATAGCGCGCGCCGAAGCGGCCGGAACCGGCGAGTCGGTGGCATCTGCACGGCCGGCGCACGAGCGCCTCAGTGCACGAGCAGCTCCTCGTACTCGACGTGGTTCGAGATGAAGGCGGCGACGAACGGACAGGTCGCGATGACCGGGCCCGATCCCGAACGCCGGATGTCGTCGAGCACGCCCTCGACCATCTCGGCGCCGAGCCCGTCGCCGCGCCGCGCCGGCTCGATCTCGGTGTGCACGATGTCGATCGTGCCGTCATGAAGGCGATAGTCGGCCAGCCCGACCTCATCGTCGTCGATCCAGAACGTGTACCGGCTCTGCGCCGGCTCGTGCCGCAACTCCGTCGTCATGGGCCAAGGGTAGGCAGTGCTGGCAGAATGATGACATGCCCGAACCGACGGCTCAGCCGACTCCCAGTTCCGGGCTCCCCGCTCCTGAAGCCGTTTCCGGACCGGACGCCGCCGTCATCGGCCGCGTCGTCCACGCCGACAACCTCGCCGTGCTCCCGACGCTGCCGGATGCCGCCTTCACGCTGATCTACCTCGATCCGCCGTTCAACACCGGGCGCTCCCAGCGCAGGCACACGACCACCCACGTGCGCACGGCCCCCAGGACCGGACCGGATGCGCCGCGCGCGGCCGGCGTGATCTCGGGCTTCAAGGGGCAGCAGTACGAGCGCATCCGAGGAGACCTGTTCAGCTACGACGACCACTTCGAGGACTACTGGGGCTTCCTCGAGCCACGGCTCATCGAGGCCTGGCGGCTCCTCGCCGACGACGGCACCCTGTACCTGCACCTCGACTACCGCGAGGCGCACTACGCCAAGGTGATGCTCGACGCGCTCTTCGGCCGGGAGTCGTTGCTCAACGAGCTCATCTGGGCCTACGACTACGGCGCCAAGGCGAAGACCCGCTGGCCGACGAAGCACGACACGATCCTCGTCTACGTGAAGAACCCCTCGAGCTACTGGTTCGACTCGACGGCGGTCGACCGCGAGCCCTACATGGCGCCCGGCCTCGTCACGCCGGAGAAGGCGGAGCTCGGCAAGCTCCCGACCGACGTCTGGTGGCACACGATCGTGTCGCCGACGGGGAAGGAGAAGACCGGCTATCCGACCCAGAAGCCCGAGGGCATCCTGCGCAGGATCATCCAGGCATCGAGCCGGCCCGGCGACGCCGTGCTCGACTTCTTCGCCGGCAGCGGGACGACCGGTGCCGTGGCGGCCGCCCTCGGGCGGCGATTCACCCTCGTCGACGAGTCGCCCGACGCCATCGCCATCATGCGGCGGCGGTTCGCCGGCATCGACGGGGTCGTGTTCGAGTAGCGGCGCCGGCGGGCCTTCGAGGGCTAGCCGAGAGGTAGCTGGATGCCTCGTCAACGGACCCTGCGTGCCGATAGCGTAGAAGTCGTTCGACCGCAGGCGCATCCGGGGAACGGATGGCTCGACGAGGAGGCAACCAGCGTGACGAGAGGCAGGAGCCGCGGTCGCACCGCGCTCGGAACGCTCGCCGCCGGCATCATCGCCCTCGCCGTCGTCCTCGGCGGCGCGACCGCCCCGGCGTCGGCCGATTCCCCCGTGGACTTCGGTGCGACCGACATCGTGGACACGGCTGGAGTGCTCGGCGCCGACACCACCTCCGTGCAGGACGCGATCGACTCGCTCCAGGCCGACACCGGGCAGGGCCTGCTCGTGGCCTTCGTGCCGACGTTCGAGAACCCGGCCGACCGCGAGCAATGGGCGCAGCGGACCGCGGAGATCAATCAGCTCGGCGAGTCGAACGTGCTGCTCGCGGTCGCCGTCGACGACCGGCTGTACCAGCTCTGGTTCTCCGACGGCTCCGAGCTGCAGGCCGATTCCGAGCAGATCGCCGAGGACTACATCCTCCCGTCGCTGTCGCAGGACGACTGGGCGGGAGCCGCGATCGGCGCCGCCGACGGCATCCGCGCCGCGAGCTCCGGCGAGCTCGACGGCGGTGCCGGGTCGGGCGACGGATCGTCGTCGACGGGGGGAGGGGGCAACGGCGGGACGGTCCTGCTCTGGTTCTTCCTCATCGCCGGCGCCGTCGCGCTGCTCATCGTGGTCATCTCCCTCATCCGCAGGCGGCGCCGCGCCGCGCTGGCCCGGGCGAGTGCTGAGAAGGACCGAGCCGCCCTCGAACAGCAGGCGGGCAGCCTCCTCGTCCAGCTCGACGATGCCCTGAAGACCAGCGAGCAGGAGGTCGGATTCGCCTCGGCCGAGTTCGGCGACGAGGCCGTGAAGCCGTTCACCGACGCCCTCGCTGCAGCGAACACCTCGGCCCGCGAGGCGTTCGCCATCAAGCAGAAGCTCGACGACGCCTTCCCCGAGAGTCCTGAGGAGCGGGCGTCGATGACGGCCGAGATCACCCGCCTCGCGACGGAGGCGATCGCGGGCCTCGACGCCCGCTCCGACGAGTTCGACGCCCTGCGCGCTCTCGACGACAACGCCGTGAGCGTCCTGAAGACGGTGACGACGGATGCCGAGACCCTCGGCGCCCGCCTCACCGAGACCGACGAGCGCATCGCCGACCTCGGAGCCCGATTCGAGGGCGAGACCATGTCGACGCTGAGCGGGAACGCCGTCCAGGCGAGGCGGTTGCTGGACTTCGCGGCCGAGACGGCCCGCACGGCCGCTGCGGCGCTCGCCGCTCCGGCGCCGGCGGCCGGTGCGCGGCCCAGCGTCGCCATCCCGGTGCGCGCCGCCCAGCAGAGCATCGGGCAGGCCGCCCAGCTGCTCGATGCCGTCGACACCGTCTCCGCCACCCTCACCGAGGCGACGGCCGCGGTCGCGAGCGAGATCGCCGACGTCGAGGCCGACCTCGCCGAGGCGCGCCACGCGGTCGCAGCGAATCCGTCCCTCGCCGGCCCGATCTCCGGTGGCGAGCAGGCCGTCGCCGCAGCGCGGCAGCAGACCGGCACCCGCACCGACCCGGTGGCGACCGTGCGCAGGCTGCAGGAGGCCGAGGCCGTCCTCGACGCCGCGCTCGCTCCTGCCCGAGAGGAACAGGTGCAGCGGGAACGGGCGATGGCGCTCCTCTCGCGCACGCAGGTCGGCGCCCAGTCCCAGATCGCGGCTGCGGCGGACTTCATCTCCACCCGCCGTGGCGCCGTCGGTTCCGACGCCAGGCAGCGCCTCTCCGAGGCGCAGCGCCTCCTCGACGCCTCCGGCGCGCTCGCCGCCGCCGACCCGGTGCAGGCGCTCACCCACGCGCAGCGGTCGCAGGCCATGGCGGCGTCCGCCATCCAGCTCGCGCAGAGCGACGTCGACGGCTACAACGACCAGGGCCCGTGGTCCGGCGGCGGCGGTGGCGGACGGTCGGGAGGCGGCGGCGACGCGATGACCGGGGCCATCATCGGCGGCATCCTCGGCGGCCTCCTGAGCGGCGGCGGCGGATCGTCAGGCGGTCTCTTCGGCGGCGGCGGCGGTGGCGGTGGCGGTGGCTGGTCGGGCGGCGGCGGAGGCGGTTTCGGCGGAGGCTTCGGCGGCGGGGGATCCGGCGGCCGGTTCTAGAAGTACAGGCGAAGACAGTGCGACATCCGTGACAGGCAGTGCAACATCCGTAAGCAGTACGAGGAAAGGGAACACCATGGCAAAGCAGTCCATCATCGGGCGCATCACCCAGCTCGCGAAGGCGAACATCAACGCGCTGCTCGATCAGGCGGAGGACCCGCAGAAGATGCTCGACCAGATGGTGCGCGACTACACGGCCAGCATCGGCGAGGCCGAGAGCGCCGTGGCGCAGACCATCGGCAACCTGCGCATGCTCGAGGAGGACCACCGCGAAGATGTCGACGCGGCAGCCGACTGGGGTCGCAAGGCCCTCGCCGCGAGCCAGAAGGCCGACGAGCTGCGCGGCTCGGGCAACGCGACGGACGCCGACAAGTTCGACGCCCTCGCCCGGGTGGCCCTCGGCCGCCAGCTCCAGTCCGAGAACGAGGCGCGGGGCGCTGAGCCGATGATCGCATCGCAGACCGCCGTCGTCGCCCAGCTCAAGGACGGCCTCGGCAAGATGCGCGAGAAGCTCAACGAGCTGTCGTCGAAGCGCGACGAGCTCATCGCCCGCTCGAAGACCGTCGAGGCGCAGTCGCAGGTCAACGACGCCATCAAGAGCGTCGACATCCTCGACCCCACGAGCGAGATCAGCCGGTTCGAGGACAAGATCCGTCGCGAGGAGGCGAAGGTGCGCGGCCAGCAGGAGCTGGCGGCATCGAGCCTCGACGCCCAGTTCGAGAGCCTCGAGGACCTCGGCGAGCTCACCGAGGTCGAGGCGCGCCTGGCCGCGCTGAAGGCCGGAACACCGCTGAAGGCGATCGAGTAGGAGTCGGTCGCACCCGCCCCGGAGGCACGGGGTGGGTGGAGGACCTCGATGACGGGGAGGGGCCGGAGATGGTGATCGTGAACGACGAACGACGATACCCGGAGGGCGTGCCGTCCTGGATCGACGTCGAGACGGATGATCCGGCCGCCGCTGCGCGATTCTACGGGGCGCTCTTCGGCTGGGAGGTGCACGAGGCGATGCCGCCTGGGGCGCCGGGCTCGTACCTCATCGCGACCCTCGACGGCCATGACGTGGCGGCGATCGCCCCCGTGACCGGCGGCGCCGCAGCGCGCTGGAACACGTACGTCGCCTGCGACGATGCGGACCGCACCGCCGCCGCCGTGCAGGCGGCGGGAGGCCGCGTGCTCTCCGGTCCCGAAGACGCGGGGCCGGGCGGTCGCCTCGCCGTGTGCGCGGATCCGGGCGGCGCCCTCTTCCGGCTCTGGCAGGCCCGCCGCCGACTCGGCGCGCAGCTCGTGAACGAGCCGGGCACGTGGAACTTCAGCGTGCTGCTCACCGCGCATCCCGGCGAGATCCTGCCGTTCTACCGCGAGGTGTTCCGCTGGGAGGTGGACCCCGGGCTCGGTGCCGGGATGGTGCGACTGCCCGGCTACGGCGACCACCTGGCCGCGACGATCGATCCCGACATCCGCGAGCGTCAGGCGTTCGCGCCGCCCGGGTTCGCCGACGTCGTGGCCGGCGTCGAGCGAGCGGACGTGCCGGCGCACTGGGAGGTGCGCTTCACGGTCGATGACCGGGACGCGGCCGTCGCGCTCGCCGTGGAGAACGGCGCCACCGTGGTGCGCACCGACGACGGCGAGTGGACGAAGGAGGCGCTCCTCCGCGACCCGCAGGGGGCCGAGTTCACGGTGAGCCAGTTCTCGCCGAGCGCGTAGGAGGCGGCTTCCGCGGCAGCGGAGGACCCGTCAGGCGGAGTCGCGGATGATGAGCCGCGTCGGCATGATGTTCCGATGGGCCGGTGACCGGTCTCCTTCGAGCAGGCGCACGAGCGTATCGGCCATCGCGTAGCCCATCTCCTCCGACGGCTGGCTCACCGTCGTGAGGGGGATGTCGGACAGTGCGGCCGGCGAGTCGTCGAAGCCGACCACGGCGACATCGCCGGGCACGCTGAGGCCGCGCTCGCGCAGCGCGACGAAGGCTCCCGTCGCCATGAGGTCGCTCGCGACGAACAGGCCGTCGAGGTCCGGTACGCGATCGAGAAGGCGCCGGGTCGCCTCCGCCCCGCTCGCCGCGGTGAAGTCGCCCATCTCGATCGCATCGACCGGGAGCCCGCAGCGCTCGATCGCGCGGCGGAATCCGGTGAGACGATCGATGCCGGCCGGCATGTCCTGCGGGCCGCTGATGCTGCCGATGCGCCGACGGCCCAGGTCGATGATGTGCTGGGTGCCGTGGTCGCCGCCGGCGACATTGTCGACGTCCACGTAGTAGGCATCGTCGGAGGGGTTCGACGGCCGACCGCCGAAGACGAGCGGAAGGACGTTGGCCACCTCGTTGAGCAGGTCGTCGCCGCTGTGGTGGGAGATCACCAGGGCACCGTCCACGATGCCCGATCGCAGGTATCCCGCCGTCTTGTGCCCGGGATCGCTCGATGCCACGAGCAGGTTGAGCAGATACTCACTCGAGTCGAGCCTGCGCGTGATCCCCTTCACCACCGCGGCGAAGTAGGGGTCGCCGAAGAACCGCGTGGTGTCCTCGGGGACCACGAGCGCGATGGCACCGGTCGTCCGGCTCGCGAGCGACCGGGCGGCACGATTCGGGACGTAGTGCAGCCGGTCGATCGCCTCGTTGACAGAGGCCGCGACATCCGGGCTCACCTTCGGCGAACCGTTGACGACACGGCTCACCGTCGCCCGGGAGACGCCCGCTTCGCGGGCGACCATCTCGAGCGTCGGCGCAGCTGTCCGTGCCCTGCCTTCAGCCATGAGGTTCACTATATTCGCGCGGCGGATCCGAGGGCGCTCAGTCGGCGGGCAGCGCCCGGGCGGCGATGATGCGCCCGTACGCGGCCCCGCTGTCCTTGATCGTCCGCTTCTGCGTGTCGTAGTCGACCCGCACGAGGCCGAACCGCTTCTCGTAGCCCCACGCCCACTCGAAGTTGTCGAGCAGGGACCAGTAGAAGTAGCCGTGGACGGGCACGCCTTCGTCGATCGCGTCGAGGATGGCGCCGAGGTGGGCCTCCAGGAATGCGGCGCGCTCGGCGTCGTGCACCTCGCCGTCTGCGGCGACGACATCGTCGTAGGCCGCACCGTTCTCGGTGACGTAGAGGCGGACGCCGGCTGCGGCCGTGTAGTCGTCGTGAACCCGCACCAGGAGCTCGCGCAGCCCATCGGGCTGCACCTCCCAGTCCATCGCCGTGAGCGGCAGGCCCTGGGGGTGGTTGTAGACGCCGTCGGCGGCGGGGAAGGGCGATCGGGTCGCCCGATCCGTCGGAGCGTCGCCCCGGAGCGGATGCTCCGCCGGCCGGTCGCTCACGTACTCGCCGTGGTAGTAGTTCACGCCGAGTGCGTCGATCGGCGTCGCGATGACGTCGAGGTCGCCGTCGCGCACGACGGCGTCGAGGCCGAGGTGGCCGACGTCGGCGAGCAGGTCGTCCGCGTAGGAGCCCCGGAAGATCGGATCGAGGAAGAACCGGTTGAACTGGCCGTCGATCCGGCGGGCGGCGTCGAGGTCCCCGGCGCTGGTCGGATCGACGGGCTTGGCCACCGTCAGGTTGAGCGTGATGCCCAGCTCGAGCTCGGGGTCGCGTTCCCGCAGCGCCTGCACGGCGAGGCCGTGGCCGAGCAGGAGGTGGTGGCCGGCGGCGAGGCCGGCGGCGACATCCTGACGGCCCGGCGCGTGCGCGCCGCCCGTGTAGCTGAGGAACGAGGAGCACCACGGTTCGTTGAGGGTCGTCCAGACGTCCACGCGGTCGCCGAGGGCGTCGTGCACGCTGAGCGCGTAGTCGCGGAACAGTTCGGCGGTGTCGCGGTTGGCCCATCCGCCCTTCTCCTCGAGCGCCTGCGGCAGGTCCCAGTGGTAGAGGGTCAGCCACGGCTTGATGCCTGCACCGTGGAGCTCGTCGACGAGGCGGGAGTAGAAGTCGATGCCGGCGGCGTTCACCGGTCCGCCGTCCGGCCGCACGCGCGCCCACGATGTGGAGAACCGGTAGGTCTGCAGCCCGAGCGACTTCATGAGCGCGACGTCGTCACGGTAGCGGTGATAGTGGTCGCAGGCGACATCGCCGTTGTCGCCGTTGATCACAGCGCCGGGCACTCGGCTGAAGGCGTCCCAGATGGAGTCGGTGCGTCCGTCCTCGTGGCTGGCGCCCTCGATCTGGTACGCGGCGGTCGCGGTCCCGAACAGGAACTCGGATGGGAAGGCTCGGGCCGAGCCGACGGCAGACATGGGGAGGGTGTCCTCTCGGAAGTCGATGGTCATCCCTTCACGGCTCCCGCCATGATGCCGCTGACGAGCTGCCTGCCCGCGAAGGCGAAGAGGATGAGGAGGGGGATGGTCGCCAGCAGCACGCCGGCGAGCACGATGGAGTAGTCGACGAAGTAGTTCGACTGCAGCAGCGAGAGCGCGACCGGCAGGGTCGGGTCATTGCGGTCGAGAACGATGAACGGCCAGAAGAAGTTGTTCCAGGCCGAGACGAAGGTGAACAGGCCCAGCATCGCCGCCGCCGGGCGCGCGGCGGGGACGGCCACCGTGAGGAACGTGCGGAACGACGACGCCCCGTCGACGCGGGCCGCCTCGATGAGCTCGTCGGGGACGGCCTGCTGCAGATACTGGGTCATCCAGAACACCCCGAAGGCGCTCGTGAGCGCCGGGATGATGATGGCGCCGATGTTGCCGGTCCAGCCGAGGTCGGCGAACAGGATGTACAGGGGCACGACGCCGAGCTGGGTCGGCACGGCCATGGTCGCGACCACGAAGACGAGCAGCCACTTGCCGCCCTTGAAGCGCAGCTTGGCGAACGCCCAGCCGGCGAGGGTCGAGAAGAACACGACGGACAGGGCGATGAGGGCGGAGCTGTAGATCGAGTTCCAGAGCGCGCGCCAGAAGTTCACGGCCGGGTTGTTGACGACGTCGGCGGCATTCGCGAGGAAGTTGCCACCGGGCAGCCACGACATGTTCGGGTCGCGGATGGTCGACGCGTCACCGGATCCGATCAGGAGCGACCAGTAGAAGGGGAACAGGGCCGACGCGAGCACGACAGCGAGAGCCGAATAGACGAACCAGCCGGGGCGGGATCCCCGCACGGGTCGACGCCGGCGGGGCTTGGCAGCCTGCTGCAGGTTCTCCTCGACGACGGCGAGGGGGACGGGGTTCATGACGCTCATGACGCCACCTCCGGGGTGGTGATCGAATTGTCGGTGCGGTCGGCGAGGCGACGGCGTGCGGCTGCGGCTGCGCGTCGGCGGTCGCGACCGGTTCCGCCGCTCCTGCTGCCCTCGTCGCGCACCACCGTGCGGGTGACCAGGAGGTTGATCACGCCGATGGCGAGGATGATGAGGAACAGGATCCAGGCGAGCGCTGCGGCCCGGCCGAAGTTCCACTGGCCCCAGCCGATGTCGTACAGGTAGAGGGTGATGGTGAGCCACTGCGAGTCGGCTCCGCCGGTCCCGTACTGGTCGTACATGCGCGGCTCGTCGAAGATCTGCAGTCCGCCGATCGTCGAGGTGATGATCACGAAGATGAGCGTCGGGCGCAGGCTCGGCACGGTGATGGCCCGGAACTGGCGGAACTTGCCGGCCCCGTCGATCGCGGCGGCCTCGTAGTAGTCGCGCGGGATGGCCTGCATGGCGGCCAGGAGGATGAGGGTGTTGTACCCGGTCCAGCGGAAGTTCACCATGGTCGCGATCGCGATGTGGCTGGCGAACGCGTCGCTGTGCCACGGCACGGCGGGGATGCCGATGTTGCCGAGGATGGTGTTCACGAGCCCGTACTTGTCGCCGAACAGGTTGCTGAAGATGAGGGCGACGGCGACGGGTGCCATCACGTACGGAACGAGCACGCCCATGCGCCAGAAGGTCTTGGCGCGGATGTTCTGGTCGAGCATCGCCGCGATGAAGATCGCCAGCAGGAGCTGGGGGATGGTCGACAGCAGGAAGATGCTGAACGTGTTCCGCAGGGCGATCCAGAACTTGGGCTGGTTGAGGATGTAGACGTACTGCTCGAAGCCGACGAAGGAGCCGCTGTTGCGGACGAGGTCCCAGTCCATGAACGAGATGACCGCCGTGTAGGCGATCGGGAACAGGCCGACCACGATGAAGAGGATGAAGAACGGCGAGATGTAGAGGTACGGGGACAGCTTGAGGTCCCACCGGCTGAGCCGTCGGCCGAAGGCCACCCTCTTCGGCAGACGCGGGGAGGGGCTGGGGGATGGCCGATCCGCTCGATCGGCTGATGATGGCGGCGCTGTTGCTGTCGATGTCACGGTCGTTCCTTACGTTCCAGGTCGGTGCAGGCGTGGTTCCGCGGTGGCCGGCCCGAGCCGCCCACCCCGGAAGGCTCACACACCCGATGGCGCCGACCACAGAGACCCACAGGT
>JBEVEO010000074.1:0-6626 GCA_040512695.1 Leifsonia sp.
CCCAGATCGTGGCGATCGCCGTCATCGCGATCACCGGGCTCCTGGTCACCGGCCAGCGGGTGCTCATCGGCGGCCTCGGCGAGTCCGTGGTGTGGTTCGTGGTGTTCTTCCTCGTCGGGTTCGTCATGCTCGCCGCCCTGTTCGCCGCGGCGGCCTCGCTGGTCTCGCGGGCGGAGGACGTCGGATCGGTGACCTCCCCCGTCACGATGCTCGTGATGATCCCGTACTTCCTGGTGATCTTCTTCAACGACAACCCGACGGTCCTGGCGATCATGAGCTACGTGCCGTTCTCGGCGCCGGTGGGGATGCCGATGCGCATCTTCCTCGGCCAGGCGCAGTGGTGGGAGCCGTTCCTGTCGCTCGCGATCCTGCTGGCGACCACCGCCGTGGTTCTCGTGATCGGCGAGCGCGTGTACTCGAACTCGCTGCTGAAGATGGGCGGGCGGGTGAAGCTGAGCGAGGCGCTCGCCCGCTGACCTTTGAATACTTGCGCAGTCGCATATATGCGTGGTCTACTATAGTCATGAGCATGCGGCACGCGATCCTCGGACTGCTCGACCTCTCCCCCCTCACCGGCTACGACGTCAAGCGGCACTTCGACGCGACCATCGGACACTTCTGGACCGGCGACCAGGCCCAGATCTACCGCACTCTCGACCGGATCGTGGCCGACGGGCTCGCCGACGTCGAGGTGGTCGAGCAGTCCACCCGGCCCAATCGGCGGCTGCACCGGATCACCGCGGCCGGCCGCGCCGAGCTGGACGCCTGGCTCCGCGCCCCCCTGGAGGACTCACCGGTACGCGACGCCTTCCTCGCCCGGGTGTTCTTCGCCGGGCGCCTCGATGAGAAGGCCGCTGCCGCCCTGTTCGCGGAGCGTCGCATCGCCGTCCTGACGAAGCTCGACGCCCTCGACGCCCTGCGGCGATCGGAGCCGGATCCGCGCGATCGCGCAGGGCGTCTGCGGCTCGCGACGCTCGCGAACGGCATCTCCCACCTCCGCACCGAGCTCGCCTGGCTGGACGAGACCGAGGAGGCGCTCGCGTGATCGCCGTCGTCGAGCACCGTGCGGGCCAGCACGAGTCCGTGCTCTTCCTGCACGGGGGCAATGTCGCGGGCTGGATGTGGGATGCCCAGGTGGACGCGACGACCGGGTTCCACGCGCTCCAGCCCGACCTGCCCGGATTCGGCGCCTCGGCCACCGAGCCCTGGACCTCGCTCGCGGCGACGGCCGACGGGATCGCCGCGCTCATCCGCGAGCGCGCCCACGACGGGCGGGCGCACATCGTCGGCCTCTCCCTCGGCGGCATCGTCGGGATCGAGCTGCTGGCCCGGTATCCGGAGCTCGTGCGGAGCGCACTGCTGAGCGGCACACCGATCGGCCCGATCGGCGGCCTCACCCGCTGGTCGGCCGAACGCCAGCTGCGGTTCTGGACCCGCCGCTGGTACTGGGTGGGCCTCTCCCGGATGTACCGGATCCCGGAAGACGCGGTCGACGTCTTCATCGAGACCGGCCTCGCCATCGACCCGGATGGCGCCCGCCGCATGCTGTCCGAGGTCTACGACGGCCTCCCGGCATCCGTCCTCGACGCCCTCGACGGGTGCACGGTGCCGACCCTTGCACTGGCGGGCGCCCGCGAGCACCGCTCGGCACGATCGGGACTGCTGCAGCTCGAGCGACGGATGACGTTCGTCACGACCCGCATCGTGCCCGGCATGCATCACGCCTGGAACGCCGAGGACCCTGCCCTCTTCAACGCCGTGCTCGAGGAGTGGCTCATCGACGGTCGTCCCGCCGCGGGCCTGCTCCCCCTCGGCCAGCCCAGCCTCGGCCAGCCGGGCCTCGTCTAGCCGAGCTTCGGCAGCACCGAGGCGATGACGGCCGTCATGGACTGCTGGTCGGGCGGCGGCGTGCCATCCTCGATCGAGCGGCCGATGGCCTGGCCGAGGAAGCGCATGGCGCCGGCGACGACGTTCACGATGAACTCAGCCTGCACCTCGAGTTCCGTGCTCTCGGCTCCCGCCGTGCGCCGCAGGCGGGCGAGGATCAGCCGACGCAGCTCGTTCTCGATGCTCGCCAGGCGCTCCATCTGCCGGCCGAGCAGCTCCGGGTGAGACGCGACGGCGCGCATCCGGTCGGCGAACAGCTTCTCGTCGTGGAAGACGACCTCGGGGCCGACGTGGATGAGGCCGATGGCCTCGGCCAGGAAGGGCCCGTCGGAGTCCACGAAGGCGGCGGCGCGCTCCGGGTCGACCTCGGGAAGCGCGCTGCCGAGCAGGGCGGCGTCCTTCGTCTTGAAGTAGTTGAAGAACGTGCGCTGCGACACCCCGGCGGCCTCGCAGATCATGTCGACGGTCACGCCGTCGTAGCCGTGCTCGAGCACGAGGGCGATGGCCGCGCGCTCGATGGCGCCCGCCGTCTCGACGCGACTGCGTCGCCGTGCGCTCGCCTCGGCCGCCATGTGCTCTGCTCCTCATCGGTGGTCCTCGTAGCGTACCGACTCGGCCGGGGTGCTCCGGGCGGTATGCAGCAGTGCGGGGCATCGCTGCGCTGGCGGCCGGTACGCAGATCGGCTGTCGGGCGCGCGAGCGGATGGGACAATGGCCGGGTGACTGAAACGCTCCACGACCAGAACATCCGCGGCTTCGCCTCCGACAATTACTCGGGCGTTCATCCCGAGATCCTCGAGGCGATCGCCGCCGCGAACGGCGGCCACCAGATCGCCTACGGCGAGGACGTCTACACGGAACGGCTGCAGGAGGTCTTCGCGCAGCACTTCGGCGAAGGCATCCAGGTGTTCCCGGTCTTCAACGGGACCGGCGCCAATGTGAACGCGATCCAGTCCATGCTCCCGCGCTGGGGCGCCGTGGTGTGTGCGAGCACGGCCCACATCAACACGGATGAGAACGCGGCCCCCGAGCGGATCGGCGGCATCAAGCTGCTCACGGTCGACACCCCCGACGGCAAGCTCACGCCCGAGCTCATCGCCCAGCAGGCCTGGGGCTGGGGCGACGAGCATCGCGCGCAGCCGCTCGTCGTCTCCATCACCCAGTCGACCGAGCTCGGCACGATCTACACGGTCGAGGAGATCCGGGCGATCGCCGACTACACGCACGCCCACGGCATGAGGCTGCACATGGACGGCGCCCGTCTCGCGAACGCCGCTGCCGCACTCGACCTGCCGCTGCGCGCGTTCACGCGCGACGCCGGCGTCGACGTGCTGAGCTTCGGCGGCACGAAGAACGGCCTCATGTTCGGCGAGGCGATCGTGGTGCTCGACCCGTCGGCATCCGACGGGCTCATCTACCTGCGCAAGATGAACATGCAGCTCGCCAGCAAGATGCGCTTCATCTCGGTGCAGCTGATCGCCCTGCTCGAGGGCGACCTGTGGCTGCGGAACGCCGCCCACGCCAACGCGATGGCCGCGCGCCTCCGCACGGCGGTGGACGCCGGCGTGGCGGACGGCAGCATCCACGGTGTCACGTTCTCACGCGCGACCCAGGCGAACGGCCTGTTCGCGATCCTCCCGGACGGTGTCGCCGACCGGCTCCGCGCGTCGTTCCGGTTCTACGACTGGGATGCCGCGAAGAACGAGGTGCGCTGGATGTGCGGCTTCGACACCACCGAGGACGACATCGACGCGTTCGTGGCGGCGATCGCGCGCGAGACCTCGGCCTGACGCTGCGGGTCCCTCGCCGGGGCCTGCGCCCGTCGGCATTCATGCGTGCTCATGGAATATCCAGCGGGGCGTGATGTTGTAGCAACCGGGTCATCGTCGCCCCGGCACATCCGTTCCAACCGAAAGCTGTCACGATGACCCTCATCACCGACACGTCGCGCAACGCCGACACCACCGCCCCGCTCATCACCCCGCTCGTCGAGCGCTGGAGCCCCCGGGCGTACGACCCCACCGCGATCGTCGACCCCGCCGTCGTCCGCACCATCCTCGAGGCCGCTCGCTGGGCGCCGTCGGCCAACAACGTGCAGCCGTGGCGCTTCGTCGTCGCCATGCGGGGCACCGCCGAGTTCACGACGGTGCACGATGCCCTCATGGGCTTCAACCAGACCTGGGCAGACTCGGCCGCCCTGCTCATCGTCAACATCGCCGAGGTGACGGATGCCGAGGGCAAGCCGCGCCCGTGGGCGCGCTACGACCTCGGTCAGGCCGTGGCGCACCTGTCGGTGCAGGCCCAGCACGAGGGGCTGCACTCGCACCAGATGGGCGGATTCGACGCCGCGGCCCTGCATGAGGCCTTCGGACTCGACCCGCGCTTCGAGGTCGTCTCCGTGAACGCGATCGGCGTGCTCGGCGACCCCGCCGCCCTCCCCGACGTGCTGCGCGAGCGCGAGGGCGCTCCCCGCACCCGGCTGCCGCTCGACGAGATCGTGCTGCGCACGGCATAGCCCGCGGCGCGATCACCCGTCCGCGCGCGGTCGATCCCTCCCGTCGTCACCGGAACTTTCGTGACACGGGCGAGGAACGGCCGCGCGCGGCTGTTTCCACGGCCCGCGAGCGTCCTCAGCGAGCAGCGAGCAGTGCGCGCAGGTGCTCGACCACCAGGGCATGGTCGTCGCGCTGCGGCAGTCCGGAGACGCCGACGGCACCGATGACGACCCCGCCACGCAGACGGATCGGCACGACGCCGCCATGGGCGGCGTACTGCGCCGGGTCGAGACGCGCGTCGTCGTCGAACGACTTGCCGACGACCCGGAACGCCTCGCCGACGGTCATCGAGGCGCGGCCGTACCGCAACGCCACCCGGGTCTTGCGCTCGAGCCAGGCGTCGTTGTCGGCGCTCGATCCAGGCAGCGCGGTGTGGAACACCCGCTGCTGCCCGAGGACGATGCCGATCGCGACGGGCAGCTGCTGCGCGGCGGCGGCCTCGCGCAGCGCAGCCCCGAGCGCCCAGGCGTCATCGAGGGTGAAGTCGTCGAACACCAGCTCGGCCTCTTCGGCGAGGAGCTGGTCGTAGAAGTCGGTGTCGGTCATGGGCGCAACAGTACCTTCGTCGCCCGGCGCTCATCCATCGCGGCGTAGGCCTCGGCGGCATCCGCCAGCGGGAGTTCGAGGTCGAACACGCGACCGGGGTTCACCGCGCCGGAGAGCACGTCGGGCAGCAGCTCGGCGATGTAGCCGCGCACGGGGGCGACACCGCCGTTGACGCCGACGTTGCGGTTGAACAGCACGCGCACCGGAAGCTCCGGGCCGCCGTTCGGGACGCCGACATAGCCGACCATCCCACCGGGACGGGTGGATCGGATGGCCTGGTCCATCGACTCCTTGGTGCCGACGCATTCGAGCACCTGGTCGGCCCCGATGCCGTCGGTGAGCTCCCTCACGCGGTTGACGCCCTCCTCGCCGCGCTCCTCGACGATGTGCGTCGCGCCGAACTCGCGGGCGATGGCCTGCCGGTCGGCGTGGCGGGACATCGCGATGATGGTGGTGGCGCCGAGGCGCTTGGACGCGAGGATGGCGCACAGCCCGACCGCTCCGTCACCGACGACGGCGACGGTGGAGCCGGGGCCGACGCCGGCCGAGACGGCGGCGTGGTGACCGGTGCCGAACACGTCGGACAGGGTCAGCAGGCTCGGGACGAGCGCGGGGTCTGGCTGCTCGGCGAGGGCGTAGAGGGTGCCGTCGGCCAAGGGGACGCGCACCCGTTCGCCCTGGGCTCCGTCGGCGAAGCCGCCGACCTTCGCTTCCGAACCCCACCATCCGCCGTTCAGGCAGGAGGTGCTCACGCCGTTCCGGCAGTTGATGCAGGTGCCGTCGCAGACGTAGAACGGCGCGATGACGAAGTCGCCCGGCTTGATCTGCGCGACATCCGGACCCACCTCCTCGACGATGCCGACGAACTCGTGGCCGATGCGGTGCGGCTCGTCGGTGGGGGTCACGCCGCGATACGGCCAGAGGTCGGAACCGCAGACGCAGGCGGCGACGACGCGCACGATGGCATCGGCGCCGGTGGAGAGCACGGGATCGGGAACCTCTTCGACTCGGATGTCGCGTTCACCGTGGATGAGAGTAGCCAGCATGCTTCGAGCCTAGGCCTCCCTCATCGTGCGTGGGCCCGGTCAGTCCGCGTGCGCGAGGGTCTGCAGCACCACGACGATGCCACCGAGCAGCACGAGCGAGAGCAGTGCGGCAAGCTGCATCCACCAGGAGAGCCGGGCACGCCGAACCGCGAGGTAGGCGATGGCGGCGAGCGTCACGAGGTAGACGATCGTGACCGCCCGGAGGGCACCGACGAGCTGGAAGACCCCGGCCCAGGCCAGCCCGAGCAGGATGGCTGGCAGGATCACGGTGCTGATCGCGCCACCGGCCACGCGGATCATCCGTCCGTGCTCGGAGCGCTCGGGCAGCGTGCGGTGCACGGCCAGGTGGGCGATCATGTCGCTCGCGTAGCCGGCGACCGTGATGCCGAGCACGCCGATCACCAACGAGAACAGCGCGGCCTCCGCCGTGTGCTCGTCTACATTGGCGGCCAGGACGAGCACGATCGCGAGCCCGGTGAAGGTGGCGTAGACGCGCTCCTTCAGGTAGGCGGCGACGTCCGCCTCGCTCTCGTGCTCGTGCTCACGCACGTGGTCGTCACCGTGGTCTCGGCTCATGCGACGACGGTAACAG
>JBEVEO010000077.1:0-6357 GCA_040512695.1 Leifsonia sp.
GGCGTTGCATCCGGGGGCCGCGATGCGCCGGGAGCCGGCGAGGTCGACGCGTTGGTCGCCGCTCGCCCGCGGCAGCTCCGGCACTCCGTAGGTCCAGGCTCCGGAGTAGTCGCCGCCGTAGAAGGCCGCCCAGTCGGCCTCGCTCTCCAGGCGGTGGTCGGCGCCGCAGTCGATCACGAGCGTGCCGGGATCCAGCAGCGCCGTCACCTCGCCGGACTTGCCGTGCGGCAGCGCGAGGAACACGATGTCGTGCTCGGCGAGCACCTCGGGCGTCGTCGGCTGCAGGACGAGATCTCCGTAGCTGCGCAGGTGCGGCTGCACGGCGACGAGGCGCTGGCCGGCATTCTGATTGGCCGTGACCGTGCGCACCTCGAAGTCGGGGTGTGCGGCGAGCAGGCGCAGCAGTTCACCACCCGCATAGCCGGATGCGCCGGAGACGGCGACCGAGAACGTCATGATTCCACCTTAGGTCGAGAGCTGTCGAGGCTGATACGGCGACGCTCACGACGGGACCCGTGGTCCGTCGGCGCGAGGTCGCCTAGAGTCGGCGCTCGGACCGGCGTCGGCGCAGCACGCGACCGGTCTGCGCAGTGCGCGAGACGGTGGGCCGGCCGGTGGTCATGGTGAGACCCTATCGCCCGCGCCAGTATCCTGCAAACCGCGCAACAAACTGGCGTCCCGAGCGGGTGGAGCGCTCTGCGCCGTCGAGACCGCGCCGAGTTCGGGGAAGTCCCGGCAGCGCGGCGCAGTTTCGACGGCGGAGGTTGCTGGTCAGTCCCGCACCCGCGCTCCGAGTAGTTCGAGGGCACGTGCAGCTCCGGCCAGCTTGGCCTCGGACGCCTCCGCAGCCGTGAGCGTGCGGTCGGAGGCGCGGAAGCGCAGTGCGAACGTGAGGCTCTTGGCGCCATCGGGCAGTCCCGGGCCGCGGTAGTCGTCGATGAGGCGGGCATCCTCGAGGAGCTCCCCGGCACCCGCGACGACAGCGTCGTGCACGGCGGCGGCGGGAACGTGGGCGGCGACCACGAGCGAGAGGTCCTGCGTCGCCGCCGGCTTGGTCCGCACCGGACGGGCGAGGATCTCGGACCGGCCGAGGCGGATGAGAGCGTCGAGGTCGAGCTCGACCGCTGCCACGGTTCGGGGAAGGTCCGCCGAGACCGCCAGGTCGGGCAGCAGCTCGCCGGCGACGCCGACGGTCTCGCCGGCAGCCACGATGCGTGCGGTCCGACCGGGGTGGAACGCCGGGTGCGAGCCCTGCTCGACGACGAGCTCGACGTCGAGGGCCGTGCCGAGGCGCAGAGCCACGGCGATGGCGTCCTGCCAGTCCCAGGCCACGGGCGCCTGGCCTGCCTGCCGCAGGACGGCGTTGCCGATCAGCAGCACAGCGACGTTGCGCGGCTGACGCGGGATGCCGGCATCGAGCTCGGCGAGGACCGAGTCATCGGGACGCTCATTGCCGACGGGCAGCGTCGCCGTGCCGAAGGCGCCGGATGCGGTGGGAAGCGACACGAGACCGGTCTCGAAGATCGCCAGATCCGTGATGCCGCGCGAGAGGTTGCGGTGCGCGATCTCGGCGAGTCCGGGAAGCAGCGAGGTCCGCAGCAGCGGTCGAGCACCGTCGAGGGGGTTCGCCACGCGCACGGGCCGCTCGACCTCGCCCTCGAGGCTGGCGAAGGCCGCGGCATCGGCGGCACTCACGAACGGATAGGCGAGAACCTCGGTGAGACCGCTCCCGGCGAGCGTGTTCGCAGCGATACGACGCAAGCGCTGGGACCGGGTGAGACCGCGGCCGGGAGGGGCGACGGGCAACAGGGCCGGGATGCGGTCATATCCGTTGATGCGGGCGACCTCCTCGGCGAGGTCGGCCTTGCCGACGATGTCGGGCCGCCAGCTCGGCGGCGTGACGGTGAGGCCCCCCTCGGCCTGCTCGACCTGCGCGCCGATCTCGGTGAGGACTGCACGGATCTCAGCGTCGGTGTAGTCGACGCCGATGAGACCGGATACGAAGCCGTCGGGGAGGAAGACCGACGCACGGGGCTCCGGCTGCTCGGCGACTGACGCAGCCTCTTCGACCGTGCCACCGGCGAGTTCGGCAAGCAGTTGGGCGGCGCGCGCGGCGGCAGCCTCGGCGACAGCCGGGTCGACGCCGCGCTCGAAGCGCTTGGACGCCTCACTCGGCAGCTTGTGCCGGCGGGCGCTGCGGGCGATCGTCACCGGGTCGAAGTTCGCGGCCTCGATGAGCACGTTGACGGTATCGCTGCCGATCTCGGTGCGCGCGCCGCCCATGACGCCGGCGAGGCCGATGGGCCCTGCGCCGTCGGTGATGAGGAGGTCCTCGGGGTCGAGGGCGCGCTCCTTGTCGTCGAGGGTGACGATGCTCTCGCCGAGCTTCGCGCGGCGCACGACGATGCCGTCGACGAGGGTGTCGAGGTCGTAGCCGTGCAGGGGCTGGCCGAGTTCGAGCATCACGTAGTTGGTGATGTCGACGACGAGCGAGATGGAACGGATGCCCGCCAGCTTGAGCCGCGCGATCATCCATGCGGGGGTGCGGCGCGTCGGATCGACGCCGCGCACGATGCGAGTGACGAAGAGCGAGGCGCCGATGCGTCCACGCACCGGAGCGTCGTCGACGATCGTGACGGGGAAGGAGCTGGAACCGCTGCCGGCGCCGGCGAGAGCCGGGTCGCGGAACGCGGCGCCGGTGGCGTGGGCGTACTCACGGGCGACGCCGCGGATGGAGAAGGCGTAGCCGCGGTCGGGCGTGACGTTGATCTCCACGGCGGCGTCGTCGAGGGAGAGCAGGCTGATCGCATCGGTTCCGACGGCCGGGTCGAGATCGAGCTCGGCCAGTCGCAGGATGCCGTCGTGCTCCTCGCCGAGTCCGAGCTCGCGCGCCGAGGCGATCATGCCGTCGGACACGTGGCCGTACGTCTTGCGGGCCGCGATGGGGAACGGGCCGGGCAGCACGGATCCCGGCAGGGTGACGACGACCTTGTCACCGACGAAGAAGTTGCCGGCACCGCAGACGATGCCATGCACCGACTCGCCGCCATCCGCCGCCGTCTCGCCATCGGGGGCGACGCGCACCTGGCACCACCGGATGGTCTTGCCGTTCGACTGCGGCTCCTCGACGAACTCGAGCACCTCGCCGACGACGATGGGTCCGCTCAGCTCGAAGCCATGCACGTCCTCCTCTTCGAAGCCGACGCTCACGAGGGCCTCGTGCAGCGCACCCGTCGTCGTACCGGGAACCAGGTCGACGTACTCGGCCAACCAGCTCAGGGGAACTCTCACGACTAGACCACCATTCCGAACTGCTGGCTGAAACGCACATCGCCCTCGACGATGTCGCGCATGTCCTCGACGTCATTGCGGAACATCAGTGCCCGCTCGATCCCCATCCCGAATGCGAAGCCGGAGTAGACCTCGGGGTCGATACCCGCGGCCTTCAGGACGTTGGGGTTGATCATCCCGCACCCGCCCCACTCGATCCAGCGGGCACCTCCGACGAACGTGGGGTGCCAGACGTCCAGCTCGGCCGATGGCTCCGTGAACGGGAAGTAGTTGGGGCGCAGGCGGATCTTCGCGCCATCCCCGAAGAGCGTGCGCGCGAAGTGCTCGAGGGTACCGCGCAGGTGGGCCATCGTGAGGCCCTTGTCGACGGCGAGGCCCTCGAACTGCGTGAACACGGGGGTGTGCGTGGCGTCGAGTTCGTCCGTGCGGAACACGCGGCCCGGAGCGAGCACGTAGATCGGGACATCGCGCTCGAGCATGGTGCGCACCTGCACGGGGCTGGTGTGGGTGCGCAGTACGAGGTGGGCCTCGGGTGGGTCGATGAAGAAGGTGTCCTGCATGGCGCGCGCGGGGTGGTCCGCATCGAAGTTGAGCGCGTCGAAGTTGAACCACTCGCTCTCGAGCTCCGGCCCCTCCGCGATCTCCCAGCCCATGCCGACGAAGACGTCGATGACCTGGTCCTGCAGGAGGGAGAGCGGATGCCGCGCTCCCGCGGGTTGGCGCACGGCGGCAGCCGTGACGTCGACGCGCTCCGCCTCGAGCCGTGCAGCGGCCTCGGCCTCGGTGATGGCGCTCTCGCGCGCCGCGAAGGCCTGGTTCACCTGGCCGCGGGCCTGGCCGACGAGCTTGCCGAGCGCGGCCTTCTGGTCGGGGGCGACGCTGCGGAGCAGGCCGTTCAGTCTGGCCAGAGGCGAGGACTCCCCCAGGTGCTCGGTGCGAACGGACTTGAGCGCTGCGGAGTCGGATGCGACGGCGATGGCAGCACGGGCGGCATCGACGGCGGCCGTGACCGTGGCGTCGGAGATTTCGGTGGGTTCGGACACGAGGCACAAGTTTACCGTCGCGCGGCCCGGGCACGGCGCCCCGCGCCAGGCACCCGATCGCGACCCGGGGCGCGTCGGTCAGGAACGGTGGGCGAACGCCGATTCGTAGAGGCAGACGGATGCGGCCGTCGCGAGGTTCATCGACTCGGCGCTGCCGTAGATGGGCACGGACACCGACCGGTCGGCGAGCGCGAGCTTGTCGTCGGACAGGCCGCGCGCCTCGTTGCCGAACAGCCACGCCGTCGGTGCGTCGAGCAGCCCATCCTTGCGGGCCGCGAGGAGGTCTTCGCCCTTGATGTCGGCCGCGAGGATCTGCAGCCCGGCGGCGCGTGCGCGCTCCCTGACGTCCTCGAGCTCGACATCGACGGCGATCGGGAGGTGGAAGATCGACCCGGTGGACGAACGAACGACCTTGGGGTTGTAGAGGTCGACGCTGCGGCCGGTGAGGATGACGGCGTCGGCACCCGCGGCATCCGCGGCCCGGACGATCGTTCCCGCGTTGCCGGGGTCGCGCACCTCCTCGAGGATGGCGATGAGGCGGGGTCCTGCGGCGAAGATGTCCTTCACCGAGGTGGGGAACTGGTGGCAGACGGCGACGAAGCCCTGCGGGGTGACGGTGTCGCTCATCGCCTCGAGGACGTGTTCGGAGACGAACTCGACGTCGACTCCGGCGTCGACGGCGGTCTGGGCGATGTCGGTGTAGCGCTCGAGCGCGGTGGGGGTCGCATAGAGCTCGACCACGAGGTGCGGCTTGAAGGTCAGCGCTTCGGCGACGGCCTGCGGGCCCTCCAGGAGGAACAACCCGCTGTCGGCACGGGCCGGCTTCTTGGCGAGCTTGGCGACGGCTCGGACACGGGGCGAGCGCGGGTTCTCGAGCATGGCGCCAGTCTATAGTTCGCGGATCGCGGCTCCCGTCGACGGAGCCGGTCGATGCTCCTGGGCGCCACAGCAGGAACGGGTCCGGGAACGGCGGAAGGCCCCGTCACGCGAACGTGTCGGGGCCTTCCAGGAGTCGCTGAGGACTACGCAGCAGCCTTCGGGGCGTTGACGTCGGCGGGAAGCGCCTTGCGGGCGGTCTCGACGAGTGCGGCGAAGGTCGCGGGCTCGGTCACGGCGAGCTCGGCGAGGATGCGACGGTCGACCTCGACGCCGGCCAGGCCGAGGCCCTGGATGAGGCGGTTGTAGGTCAGGCCGTTGGCACGCGACGCGGCGTTGATGCGCTGGATCCACAGGCGACGGAAGTCACCCTTGCGGGCACGACGGTCAGCGTACGAGTAGACGAGCGAGTGGGTGACCTGCTCCTTCGCCTTGCGGTAGAGGCGCGAACGCTGGCCGCGGTATCCCTGGGCACGCTCGAGGATGACCCGACGCTTCTTGTGGGCGTTGACGGCCCTCTTTACTCTTGCCATTTCTCTGTCTTCCTAACGGGTCGTGCGGCTCAGCGGCCGAGAAGCTTCTTGATGACCTTGGCGTCGGCCGGAGCCAGCACCTGGTCCTGGTTGAGGCGAGCCTTGCGCTTCGAGGCCTTGACCTCGAGGTTGTGACGCATTCCGGCCTGCTGCTTCATGATCTTGCCGCTGCCGGTGACCTTGAAGCGCTTCTTGGACCCGGAGTGGGTCTTCTGCTTAGGCATTGTTTTCCTCCTGCTTGGACGCCGCCTTGTTGGCGGCTCTGTGTGCGTTGGCCTCGGCCTTGGCCTCCGACTTGTTCTTCAGCGGGCCGATGACCATGACCATGTTTCGACCGTCGATGGTCGGGCTCGATTCGACAGAACCGAACTCCGCGACATCCTCGGCAAATCTCTGCAGCAAGCGCACGCCCTGGTCGGGACGGGACTGCTCACGGCCGCGGAACAGGATCATGGCTTTGACCTTGTCGCCGGCCTTGAGGAAGCCCACTGCGCGCTTCATCTTGGTTTCGTAGTCGTGCTTGTCGATCTTCAGGCGGAACCGGACCTCCTTGAGGATGGTGTTGGCCTGATTGCGCCGGGCCTCCTTGGCCTTCTGCGCAGCTTCGTACTTGA
>JBEVEO010000103.1:0-30831 GCA_040512695.1 Leifsonia sp.
GTCTACCTCCGTGATGCCCGTGACGTCGAACTCGGGGTGCGCGTCCCCCGGGATCCAGACCTCGAGTCCGCATCCGCGTTCCTGCGTGGTTCCGGCGAACGTGATCCGTGGGCCGTCACCCTCGAGGGACGTCAGGGTTCCGGGAGCGGTGCGGGGGTAGGCGCGGGTCAGGATCTGCAGGAGATCATCCCGCGGAGCGGCATCGCCGCCGGTCTCGCAGTCCTGGACCATGAGCCCGTTCCCGGTCGGGCCGATGCCGTTCTGGGGGTCGCCGCATGCCTGCTTCCAGACCCAGTAGGCACTGCCGAGGAGGTGGGCATCCTCGCCGTCCGCGTAGCGCTGCAGCCGATCGACGACGTCGTCCTCGTCGCCCCAGTAGCCGTACTCGCCCGACCAGAGCGGCGCGCCGTACCCGTCGGCCACCCGCTGGGCGAGGGTGAACTGGCGATCCATGCCCACGATCGGCGGAATGCCGAGCGAGCGGTCCATGGTGAGCGACTCCGCGTACAGGTGGGGTGAGAACACGATGTTGTGATCGGTCGTGAAGGCCGGAGGCGGACCGCTGTCGAATCCGAGCCCCGACCAGAAGATGCTGGGCTCCACGAAGACGATCTGCGGTGCACCGGACGCGCGGATCGCCTGGATCGCCCGGTCGTAGTAGCGACCGAGCAGGTGGGAGGTCGTCACGGGAGCCGTCTCACCGAAGCCGGGTTCGTTGAGCAGGTCGTAGCCGGCGATCGACGGCTCGTCCTGGAAGACGGCGGCGAGCCGGCCCCAGGTGTCGACGAGTGCGCCCTGGATGCCGTCCGTGTCGAAGTAGAAGTGCTGGAAGGCGCGATTGCCGGCGGGGGAGATGTCGCGGCCCTCGAACTGGCACCGCGGCGCGCCATCGGTGATCGTCGCCCAGTCTGGCGCCCCGTCGTAGCCCCACATCGGATCAGTCCCCGGCCGGCACTGCGCGCCCTCGTCCGTTGCGCCGTTGAACCACGAGTCCTGGTGCATGTCGAGCACCGTGCGGATGCCGTACTGCTTCGCCCATCCGACGGCCTGGGTGATCCGATCCAGATACGCCTCGTCGAAGGCACCGCGCACCGGTTCCAGCGCCGACCAGGACAGGTTGAGCCGGACGACGTTGAACCCCTGCGCGGCGATGCCCGCGAAGTCGTCCTCCGTGAGAGGCCGGGTCGTCGCCACGTCTGGTCGAGGGGCGTAGAAGTCCACGAGCTGGTTGACGTTCACGCCTCGCAGCAGCACCTGGTTGCCCGCACCATCGGTGATGATGTCACCGTCGGCCCGGAGGAAGCCCTCCGGCGCTGTCTGGTCGGCCGTCGCTGCGCCGCTGGGAGGCAGGATCAGCGCAACGCTCACGGCGATCACGGCGACGGATGCCGCGGCGAGCTGCAGCGCTCGTGTCGGGCGCCCGGCCTCGACGCGGTCGGCGGCGACCGCGCTGAGGCCGACGACCCAGCCGACGCACGCGCCGAAGGAGAGGCCGTCGGCCACTGCGATGTAGGCGGCCATCGCCGGCCAGAGGTCGCCGCTCGCTCCGCCGTCCACCGCGAAGGCGACGACCGCCTGGACGAGTCCGACCGCGCCGCCGGCGACGAGCGCGGCGAGCCAGCCGCCCAGCACACCCGGGACGCGGGCCCGTATCCAGTGCAGGCAGGCCGTGGTGACCACCACGATGAGCAGCACCGCGACCAGCATCGACACGACCCCGCGGTCCGCCCGCGCGGCCGGGACTCCGGGAGCATAGGCCGCTCCCGTCCACCACAGTCCGGACAGCAGCGGCGCGAGGGCCGCGAACAGCACGGCCGGCAGCCAGACCGACGTGGCCGGCGGCCAGAGCCGGCCGGTCGCACGTGACTGTCGTGTGGTCGGTCCGCCGAACCACCGTGTGAAGGCGGCCACGATGAGCGCAGCCGGCACGGCCTTCGCCGTCACGAAGCCGGCTGCCCAGGCGGCGACGCCCGGATTCCAGGTCATGACGAGGGTGGTCGCCGCCTGGGCCAGCATCACCGCGAGCACGATGCCGGCCGTCAGCGTCCAGAACCGATCTCCCGCGCGGACGGCGACCCACCAGGTGACGGCGAGCAGCACGGGCAGGAACACCGCGAACGGCGCGAACGGCCACACGCCGTCGTCGAGCTGCGGCGTCGCCCCCGACCAGCCGGCCAGTGCCAGCAGACCCGTTGGATCGATGACGGCCTGGATGACGACCAGGACCAGGGTGACGGACAGCGCTACGGCGGGACGTCGGACCGACTTCATGGCACTCCATCGTGACAAGTTCGTGGGTGCGGGGCCGGCACGGCATCCGCCACAACCGACATCATGGCAAAGCAGCGCGCAGTTCACGTGCGGCCCGCCGACGGACGGACGGTCGGGTCAATCCCTCCGCCACGCGTCGCCGAGCGAGCTCCGCCGTGGGATGAGGTCGGGCTTGACGACCACGGTCTGCTTCTCGGTCGACGGGCCGCCGCGGATCTCGTCCATGAGCAGCTGGGCGGCGACGCGGCCCATCTCCTCGCCGTGCTGGCTGATGGTGGAGACCGGGATCGCGCTCTCGGAGGCGAAGTGGTTGTTGTCGTAGCCGATGAAGGCGACGTCGGACGGGACGTCGAAGCCTGGAGTGCCGTCGATGGCCTGGATCGCTCCGACCGCGAGGAGGTCGGACGCGGCGACGACACCGTCGAAGGCGCCTGCGCCGCGTTCGAGGATCTCGCGCCCCGCCTGCCTGCCGTGCGGGATGTTCAGGCCGCGGGTGTCGAGGTGCTCGATCGTGACGCCCGGGCTGTCAGCCACGGCGGCACGCGCGCCGGCGAGGCGCTGGGCGACCGCGGTGAGCATCAGCGGACCGCCCAGGAACAGCAGTCGCGTGCGCCCGAGTCCGATGAGGTGGCGCGCCGCCTCGTAGCCTCCGTGCATCTCGTCGGCCACCACGCTGGCATACATGCCCGTCACCGAGGCGAAGTTCACCAGGACGAGCGGAGTGCTGCTCACGAGGGAGTTGCTGTTGCGCACATACGCCGTGTCCAACGGGGCGAGGAGTACTCCGGCGACGCGGGACTCCTCGAACAGGCTGATGTTCATGGACTGCTTCGAGAGGTCGACGTCGGAGTTCGCGATGAGCAGGTTCATCCCGTGCTGCCTGGCGGTGGCCTCGGCGCCCCGGGCGATGTCGACGAAGAACGAGTTGCTCAGGTCGGCCAGCACGAGGCCGATGGTGTTGCTGGTGCCGGCGGCGAGCGAGCGGGCGGCGTCGTTCCGGATGAAGCCGAGCTCGGCGATCGAGGCCAGCACCCGGCGACGGGTTCCCTCGGTGACCTTCTCCGGATTGTTGAGGGTGTTCGACACGGTTCCGAGCGCGACGCCGGCGTGACGGGCGACGTCCGACATGCTCGGTGCAGACTTCCCGCCATCCCGTCGCGACTGTGCCACCAAGGATTCCCCTCGCTCCATTGCGCGACGCGCGCGCCACTGATCGACATGCTCCCATATCCCTGCCGTCCACGACGTGCGGTGGCTCGCGGCCGGGATGCCGGCCCGCCCCTGGTCGCACCTCTCGGACAAGGAATGAATGAAGCGCTCCAAAACATATCCCACAACGCTTGACTATCGGTTGAAAACGCGTATATTTTCCGAATGAAACGCTTCAATCGTGAGGCGTCGCACTTCAAGGAGGAATTGTGACCACAGCACCCAGATCACGGATGCGGCGTCTCGTGCCCGTCGTGACCATCATCGGAGCCGGAGCGCTCATGCTCACCGCGTGCGGCCCGGCCGGCGGAGGCAGCAGCGCCGACAGCGGAAAGTTCACCTACCTCGGCCAGACCGAGAACACCACCATCATCGACACCCTCACCACGCTCTCGAAGGACCAGTGCGCTGCCGAGGAGAAGGCCGCAGCCCTGACCCCCGACAAGTCGGCCGGCGCCCAGTTCGACCAGAAGCTCCAGCTCCTCGCCGGGCAGGACGCGCTGTCGAACATGCAGATGGCTGCAGGCACGCCGTCCCTCATGAAGCAGTTCATCGACGCGGGCCAGGTGCTCGACCTCTCGAAGGAGCTCGACGAGCTCGGGGTGGCAGACAAGATCCAGCCCGCAGCGGCATCGACGATCAAGGCGCTGTACGGCGAGGACGACCTGTACTCGCTGCCCACCGAGTTCAACATCGAGGGCTTCTGGTACAACAAGCAGCTCCTGGCCGACAACGGACTCGAGGCGCCGCAGACCTGGGATGAACTCGTCTCAGCAGCCGAGACGCTCGATGCGGCCGGCGTGCAGCCCTTCTCGGCGGACGGCAAGGACGGCTGGCCCATCACCCGCCTCGTCGGGAACTACATCGCCCGCGATCTCGGTCCCGACGCTCTCAAGGACGTCGCAGACGGCAAGGCCAAGCTCACCGACGACGAGTACGTCAAGGCCGCTGACGCCGTCGCCGCCCTCGGCAAGGCCGGATACTTCGGCGACGCGGTCGGCTCGATCGACTACAACGCCGCGATGAACGAGTTCCTCACCGGCAAGGCGGCCTTCTTCTACATGGGCAGCTGGGCTCTGGCCAACTTCAACGACGAGACGCAGAACACGATCGGCGTCGACAACATCGGCTTCGCCCCGTTCCCGGCCGTCGAGGGCGGCAAGGGCTCGATCGACCAGATCCCGGCGAACGTCGGCGTTCCGGTGATGTTCGCCAAGAAGGGCTTCGGCGACAACCAGGCCGCGTGGCTCAAGTGCATCGTCTCCAACTACGGCGACACCGTGCTGAACGACAGCGGAGTCGTGTCCGGCTTCACGATCGACAACCCGCCGGCCGACCTGCCGGAGACGACGCAGACCGTGCAGCAGGTCATCAAGGACGCTCCGTCGAGCATCCTGTGGTTCGAGGCCCTGTTCAACTCCAAGGCCACGAGCGTGAGCCAGACGAACGGCGGCGGACTGGCCAGCGGTGCCCTCAGTGGCGCCGACTTCATGAAGCTGGTCCAGGCCGCGAACGACGAGGGCTGACGCTCGCTCGACCGGATGCGGGGGCGCGGTACGACCGCACCGCGCCCCCGTTCATCGCACGCTGCTCACGCAGCCGACAGATTGAAACAGAACCATGGAAAGAGTCCTCGGCGACAAGCGCGCCATCCTGATCCTCCTCGGACCAGCCCTGACCCTCTACTCCCTCATCATGCTCGTGCCGATCATCTGGTCGCTCGGCTACACGGTGATGGACGGCAACCCGATCGTCGGATTCACGTTCAACGGCCTGGACAACTTCGTCAAGTTCTTCAATGACCCGGCCGCCTGGAGCGCGGTCTGGTTCACCATCCGCTTCGCCTTCGTCATGACCGTCCTGCAGGTCGCCGCCGGCTACGGCCTCTCGCTCCTCTACGTCTTCTACCTCAAGCGGGCGTCCTCGGCGGTGCGCACGATCGTGTTCTTCCCGATCGTCCTCCCCACCGTCGCCATCGCCCTCCTCTTCACCCGGCTGTTCGAGGCCGCCCCGACGGTCGGTCCGGTCAATTCGTTCCTCAACCTGTTCGGCATCGAGTCGATCGACTGGTTCGGAACGCCCGACGCGTCGTTCTGGGTGCTGATCCTGATGGGCCTCTGGCAGTCCATGGGGTTCTACGGGGTGCTGCTCTACGCGGGCATCCTCGACATCCCGGAGGAGATGCTCGAATCGGCCCGTCTCGACGGAGCAGGCGGCTGGAAGCTCATCCGCACCATCGTGCTCCCGCTCTCCCTCCCCGTCCTGCTCTCCTCGCTGATCTTCAGCATCAACGGAACCCTCAAGGTGTTCGACAGTGTCGTCGCGCTCACGAACGGCGGCCCGGGCAACGCCACGACCCCGCTGACCCTCTACATGTTCCAGACCTCGTTCACCTACGGCCAGTACGGCTACGGCAGCACCATCGCGCTCATGCTCACGATCCTCTGCCTGCTGTTCACCGTCTTCATCTTCCGGTCAACGCGCCGCGACCTCACGAAGGACTGAGACCGATGACAACCCAGACGACGGCCATGGCCAGCGTGAATCCCCGCGGCCTCGCACCGAAGCGGCTTCCCGGCGACCGGCCGAGCGCATCGCGCCGCTTCCTCTCCCGGCTGCCGGTGCGCATCCTGCTCGGGATCCTGCTGATCATCGTGATCTACCCGATGGTCTGGATGTTCCTCGGATCGTTCAAGACGCAGAGCGAGTTCCTCAACGAGCCGTTCTGGTCGCTCCCGCAGAACTGGTCCCTCGACAACTACGTCTCCGTGTTCGAGAACGGCTTCGGACAGTACATCCTCAACAGCATCATCGTCGTGTTCCCCTCACTCGCCGTCGTGCTCATCGTGGGCGTGGCCGCCGGATTCGCCCTGGAGGTGATGGTGTGGAAGGGTCGCGGGACCGTGCTGCTGCTGTTCCTCGCCGGGATCATGGTGCCGACGCAGATGATCCTCCTGCCGCTCTTCACGATCTACTTCCGCACCGGCCTCACCGGGACGTACTGGCCGATGATCCTCACCTACATCGCCACCGGTCTCCCGCTGACGGTGTTCATGATGGCGACGTTCTTCCGGTCGGTCGCGCGGGAGATCTTCGAGGCATCGACCCTGGACGGAGCGAGCATCATCCGGTCGTTCTGGGCCGTCGGGCTGCCGCTGGTGAAGAACGCGGTCTTCACCGTCGGTCTCGTGCAGTTCTTCTTCTTCTGGAACGACCTGCTGATCGCCCTGACCTTCACCAACAGCGATGCGCTCCGCACGATCCAGGTCGGGCTGCTGAACTTCACGGGCCAGTACGGCGCCGTGCAGTACGGCCCCACCTTCGCGGCGATCGCCGTGAGCGTGTTCGGCACCCTGCTGATCTACCTGTTCCTCAACCAGCAAGTCATGAAGGGCCTCACGGCCGGATCGGTCAAGGGCTGACGCGGATGACGACGACAATCAACGACCGTATCACCGCCGTCAGCGACGTCTGGCTCGAGAACCGGCAGGGCGGCTCCACGCTCGGCATCAGCGAACGGCGGCCCCGGATCTCCTGGGCGACGGCTTCGGCCGACCCTGTCGACGCGGTCGAGTTCGAGCTCACCCGGGACGACGGCCGCGTCCAGGGCCACACGGAGACCGGCGGCGCTCGCCGGCTCATCGACTGGCCGTTCGACGCGCTCGAATCGCGGGAATCGGTGCACCTCCGCCTGCGGCTGCACCTCGGTGCCTCCGACGCCGTGTCGGCATGGAGCGAACCCCTCCCCATCGAGGCGGGTCTGCTGGAGCGCTCCGACTGGGCCGTGCCGTTCACATCACCGTCCACCCGTGAGCCGCACGGCGAGCTCCGGCCCGGCCACCTCCTCCGCGCGGAGTGGGACGGCTCAGCCCTCGGCATCGATCCCGGCGCGGTGCGCCGCGCCAGGATCTACGCGACCGCGCACGGCGTCTACGAGCTGGAGCTCAACGGCCGCGCCGTCTCCGACGACCTGCTGTCGCCGGGATGGACCAGCTACAGCCACCGGCTGCGGTACCAGACCTACGACATCACGGCGTCGATCCGCTCCGGGCGCAACGCGATCGGCGTCTGGCTCGCCGACGGCTGGTACCGCGGGCGGATCGGGTTCGAGGGCGGACTCTGGGATGTGTACGGACCCGACGTCGCCGTCCTGGTGCAGATCGAGGTCACCCTCCACGACGGAACGACCATCCTGGTGCCGCTGTCGGATTCCTGGCGCACGGTCGAGGCCCCGATCACCGCCGCCGGGCTGTACGAGGGGGAGAGCTACGACGCACGACTCCTTCCCGAGCGGTGGAGCACTCCCGGCTTCGACGACTCGGACTGGCGACGACCCGTCGAGCTCGAGCTGGAGGACTTCCCGGCCGAGCTCGAGGCGCCGACCGGCCCGCCGGTCAGGGTCACCGAGGTGCTGCGCCCGATCAGCGTCGAGCCCGTGGCCGGTTCGCGCATCCGGTTGGATTTCGGCCAGAACATCGCAGGCAAGCTCCGCATCCGCGTCGCCGGACCCACCGGACACGTCGTCACCCTGCATCACGCTGAGGTCATCGAGGACGGCCAGCTCGGCGTGCGCCCGCTCCGCTCGGCGATCTCCATCGACAGCTACACCCTGGCCGGTGACGGCATCGAGGAATGGACCCCGCGGTTCACCCTGCACGGATTCCGCTACGCGGAACTCGAGAACTGGCCGGGCGGCATCGAGACGGTCGACGTCGAGGCGCTGGTCGTGCACACCGACATGGAACGCACCGGATGGTTCGAGAGCTCCCATCCCGGGCTCAACCGACTGCACGAGAACGTGGTCTGGAGCATGCGCGACAACTTCGTCGACCTGCCGACGGACTGCCCGCAGCGCGACGAGCGCCTGGGGTGGACGGGCGACATCCAGGTCTTCGCGCCGACGGCGCTCCGACTCTTCCATGCCCATGGAACCCTGACCGGCTGGCTCCGCGACGTCGCCCACGAGCAGGCGGACCAGGGGCATGTGCCGAACTTCGTGCCCTGGGTCGAGTGCGGTTTCCCGAACCATCCGACGGCCGCGTGGGGGGACGCAGCGGTCATCGTGCCGTGGGAGCTGTACCGGCACGACGGCGACACCCGGGTGCTCGTCGACCAGTACGACAGCATGCGCGCCTGGGTCGATCTCGTCGACGACCTCACGCAGAACACCGGTCTCTGGAACACGGGCTTCCAGCTCGGCGACTGGCTCGATCCGACCGCCCCGCCCGAGAGTCCGGGGGACTCGCACACCGACAAGTACCTGGTGGCGACCGCCTACCACGTGCGCACGGCCAGGATCCTGAGCGAGACGGCCGCCATCCTGGGTCGGGAGGACGACGCGGTGCACTATCGCGGAGTCGCCGAACGCGCCACCGCCGCATTCCAGGCCGAGTACATCGCGCCGAACGGCCGGGTGGTGAGCGACACCGTCACCTCGATCGCCGTCGCCATCGTCTTCGAGCTCTTCGCCACGCCGGAGCAGGAGGCGCGAGCCGGTGAGCGGCTGATCCACCTCGTCACCGCCGCGGACTTCCACATCAGCACCGGCTTCGTCGGAACGCCGATCATCTGCGACGCCCTCGTGCGGGTCGGCGCGCTCGACGCCGCCTACCACCTGCTCCTGCAGGACGAGCTGCCGTCCTGGCTCTATCCCGTGTCGATGGGGGCGACCACCATCTGGGAGCGCTGGGACAGCATGCTGCCCGACGGGTCCGTCAACCCCGGCGACATGACGTCGTTCAACCACTACGCCCTCGGCGCCGTCGCCGACTTCCTGCACCGCGTCGTCGCCGGCCTGGACTCCGCGGGACCGGGCTTCGGTTCTCTCACGATCGCGCCGCAACCGGGTGGCGGTCTCACCCACGCCTCGGCCAGCCATCGGACGCCCCTCGGTCTCGCCTCCGCCTCGTGGCAGCGCAACGGCACGACCTTCACGCTCGACGTCGAGGTTCCGGCCGGCTCACGGGCGAGGGTCACGCTGCCGGGGGACGGCGGCACCCACGAGGTCGCGGCCGGACGGCACTCGTTCACGACGGCCTTCCGCGACCCGGCTGACGACCCGCGCAAGCCACCGCACCGCCGGTGGTGATGGACACGACAGCAACCATCGGGCCCCCGCCCGTGAAGGGACAGGCAATGCAGCACTCCATCCGGCCCGGCCGACCGTGGCTCGACACGAAAGGCGAGCGGATCCAGGCGCACGGCGGGTCGATCCTCTTCGTCGACGGCGTCTTCTACTGGTACGGCGAGAACAAGGAGCGGACCGCGCCGGGCAACGGCATCTGGCACTGGGGCGTGCGCTGCTACGCGTCGACGGATCTCTACAACTGGGAGGACAGGGGACTGATCATCCCGCCCGCCGTCGACGATCCCGATCACCCGATGCACCCGGCCCAGCTCGCCGACCGACCGCACATCATCCACAATGCGCGGACGGGCAAGTACGTCTGCTGGGTCAAGGTGATGCAACGCAACGGCGAGCAGATGTCGAGCGTCTTCACGGCGGACGACATCCTCGGCCCCTACGAGCTCGTCCGCAGCGGGCTGCGACCCCTCGGCATGAACGCCGGCGACTTCGACCTCGTCGTCGACCCGTCGGACGGCAAGGCCTACTACTACTTCGAGCGGGTGCACAGCGAGCTGATCTGCGCCGACCTCACCGACGACTACACCGACGTGACGGGCTACTACTCGACGCACTTCCCCCGGCAGCAACCGCCGTTCGTGCGGGAGGCCCCCGCCTACTTCCTCCGCAACCGCCGGCACCACCTCATCACCTCCGGAACCACGGGATACTTCCCCAACCAGTCCGAGGCCGCCGTCGCCGACAGCTACCACGGCCCATGGACGGTGATCGGCGACCCGCACCCCGGTGACCCCACCCGCACCTCGTTCCGCTCGCAGCTCTCGTCGATCTTCCGTCATCCGCTCAAGAAGGACCTGTACATCGCCATCGGCGACCGTTGGGTGGTGGACCCGCCCGACGACCTGCCCGACATCCCCGCCCTGTTCGAGCGCGTGTTCAGCCCGGGGACCGACCACAGCGAGTGGGGGACCGTCCCCCTGCCGGACCCCGACACCTCGATCGCCGACTATGTCTGGCTGCCCATCCGGTTCGACGGCGACGGCGTCTCCATCGACTGGCACGACGAATGGCGCATCGAGGACTTCGACTGAGAACGCCATGACAGACGACCCTCCATCGGCACCGACCGGGTTCCTCGCCTCGCCGGAACCGTCGACCCCCGGTGCCATCCGGCTGTCGTGGGCGCTTCCGCCGGGGTGGGCTGATGGTGATCAGCTCCGGTTCGAGCTCTCAGTCGATTCGTCCGAGACGCCGGGGGAGTCCCGCCACGTGCAGATCACCTCCGGGGAGCGCCACGACGTCCCGTGGCCGTTCATCGGGGTCCTGCCCTCCGACGGCGACCGTGCACGCGTGAGGCTCACCCGGCGTGACGGATCCATGAGCGGATGGAGCGAGCCCATGGCGTTGCAGGGGGTGCCGGTAGTCCTCAGGCGAGACCGTGAGCGACGGTGAAGGCGGCGCCGGTGGCATCCCGTACCTGCTGGACCGACACGTCGGGGGCGACGTGCGTCAGCACCAGCCCGTCAGCGGTCACGTCGAAGTCGGCGAGGTCGGTGATGATACGCTGCACGACGCGGAGGCCGGTCAGTGGCAGCGTGCACTCGGCGACGATCTTGAGGGACCCGTCCTTGGCGACGTGCTCCGTGAGCACGACGACGCGCTTCGTCCCGGCGACCAGGTCCATCGCCCCGCCCATGCCCTTCACCAGCTTGCCCGGGATCGACCAGTTGGCCAGGTCACCGGAACCGGACACCTGCATGGCCCCGAGGAACGCGACGTCGACGTGGCCGCCGCGGATCATGCCGAAGGATGCCGCAGAGTCGAAGATGCTGCTGCCGGGGAGCACGGTCACGGTCTGCTTGCCGGCGTTGATGAGGTCGGCGTCCTCCTCGCCCTCGAAGGGGAACGGCCCCATGCCGAGGAGGCCGTTCTCGCTCTGCAGGGTGATGGAGAGCCCGTCGGGCACGTTGTTGGCCACGAGGGTGGGGATCCCGATGCCCAGGTTGACGTAGTCGCCGTCGTGGAGTTCACCGGCGGCGATGGCCGCCATCTCGTCGCGGGTCCATGGCATGGCAGATACCTTCCTTGCTGGTCGGATGCTCAGGCGACCGCGGCGCGGGGCCGCACGGTGCGCTGTTCGATGGGCTTCTCGCGCTCGCGGGCCTGCACGAGGTGCTGGACGAAGATACCCGGGGTGACGATGACGTCCGGGTCGATGGCGCCGGGTTCGACGATGCGCTCCGCCTCTGCGACCGTGATGCGGCCGGCCGTGGCGACCGGCGGATTGAAGTTGCGGGCCGTGTAGCGATAGACGAGGTTCCCCTCGGTGTCGGCCAGGTGGGCGCGCACGAGCGCGATGTCCGCGGTGATCGCGCGCTCGAGCAGGTAGGTCTCGCCGTCGAAGTCGGCGAGCGGCTTGCCCTCAGCGATCTGCGTCCCGACGCCCGTCTTCGTGTAGAAGGCCGGAATGCCGGCCCCGCCGGCGCGCAGGCGTTCGGCCAGCGTGCCCTGCGGCACGAACTCCACGTCGAGGACGCCCTCGAGGTACTGGCTCGCGAACAGCCGGTTCTCGCCGACATAGGAGGCGATGACCCTGGCGACCTGGTTGTTCTCCAGCAGGACGCCGAGGCCCTGGCCGTCGACGCCCATGTTGTTCGACACGATCACGAGATCACGTGCGCCGGACTCGCGCACGGCGTCGATGAGGTCGAACGGGACACCGCTCAACCCGAAGCCGCCGACGGCGATCGTCATGCCGTCCGAGACGAGCTCTCCGACCACGGTTGCCGCATCGGCACGCAGTTTGCTCACGTGTGCTCCCTCTCCATCGAGTCGCGTCCATCCACCGGCACGCCGTCGGGCGTGCTGCTCCCGACTGTAGATCGATCGTGTCGATCCGCCAACATGTGGATTAGCATGTGGAACTCACGCTCGAAAGTTTCACAATATGGACTACTCATCGTCGCCCCGCCCTCCCGCCGGCACGCAGGTCGTACGGCGCGTCGGCCTGCTGCTGCGCCAGGTGGCGACGGCGCGCACGGAGGGAGTGCGGCTGAGCGACCTCGCCGCGAGCACCGGGCTGACGAAGCCGACCATCCACCGGCTGCTCAACTCCCTCGCCGCCGAGGGGCTGCTCGACCAGGACGAGCACTCGGGGCGCTGGTTCCTGGGGCCGGAGATGTACGTCATGGGATCGGCTGCAGCGAGCCGGTTCCCGATCGAGGAGATCGCGCATCCGTCGCTCCAGCGCCTCGCCGCCGCCACCGGTGAGTCCGCGTTCCTCTCGATGCGGCGCCGCGACGAGACGATCTGCCTGCTGCGCGAGGAGGGCAGCTTCCCGATCCGCTCCTTCGTGCTGACCGAGGGCACGCGCTTCCCCCTGGGGATCGGCTCGGCCGGGCTCGCCATCCTCGCCCACCTGGACGAGGCCGAGCAGGAGGAGCACCTCGCCCGCCTCGACCTCAGCGACAACCGTCACGGGGTCGACCAATCGCTCGCCGGCATCCGTCAGACGATCGCCGACGCCCGCACCGTCGGCTACGTCGTCAACCCCGGGCGCATCGTCGAGGGCAGTTGGGGGATGGCGGCAGCGATCTTCGATCGTGCGAACCGTCCGATGTGGGCACTGACCCTCACCGGCATCGAGAGCCGGTTCCGGCCCGACCGGCAGAAGGAGCTCGGCCGCGCGCTGCTGCGCGAAGCCCACCACGTCACGCGGCGGGTCGCGACCGGCGCGGTCGACTGATGCCGATGTCGCAGCCCGCGCGTAGCCTGCGATGGTGATGGACGACAACCGGTGCGTCGCGCGCCTCTCCGACGGGCGGGCGTGCCCGTCGAGCGCGGATCCCGCGGCGCCCGTGCCGCTCTGCGCCTCGCACCTGCTGGCCGCCCACGACTGGGTCACCCGCACGGTCGGCGTGACGGATGTGCTCCCCAGCCCCTGCCTCGCCTGCGGGTCCCGGCTGGGCGTGCGGTATCCGTCCGGCTGGCTCTGCGCCGTCTGCGAGTGGCGGGCCGGCGAGGTGCCGGATGCCGAGCTCGCTGCAGGACTGCGGGTGGACGTCGTCTACTACATCCGCTTCGACGACCGCATCAAGATCGGCACATCGGCCAACCCGCGCTCACGGATCGCGAGCCTGCCGCATGACGAGGTGCTCGCGTTCGAGCCGGGCGGACGTGCCCTCGAGCAGCGCAGGCACGCCCAGTTCGCCGAACACCGCATCCCCGGGACGGAGTGGTTCGAGGCGAACGCGGCGCTCGCCGCGCATATCGCAGAGCTCCGGGCGGGCGTGGAGGATCCCTGGGATCGCCACGCCCTCTGGGTGAGCCGCAGGATCGCGCTCGCCGGCTGATCTTTTCCGCACGCTCGTGGCGCGGCGGTCGCGGAACGGCGAGGATGGCGGGATGGACCCCGTCGAGGCACTCGAGGAGATCGCGTTCCGGCTGGAGCGCGAGCTCGCGTCGAAATACAAGTCGAAGGCCTTCCGCACGGCGGCCGCCGTCATCTCGGCCATCCCCGCGGAGGAGGTCGTGGCCATGGTGGCCGACGGGCGCCTCAAGCGGGCATCCGGGATCGGCGCATCCACGTACGCGGTCATCGAGCAGGCCACGGAGGGTCGCGTGCCCGACTACCTCGCAGACCTGCGGGCGCGGGACGCCGAGACGGATGCGCCGGCCGGCGCGCTCCGTGCGCAGCTCCGCGGCGACCTGCACAGCCACACCGACTGGTCGGACGGCACGACCTCCATCGAGGCCATGGCCGCTGCGGCCGAGGCCATCGGCCACGAGTACCTCGTGATCACCGACCATTCGCCGAACCTGAAGGTGGCGCGCGGGCTCACGGCCGAGCGTCTCGGCGTGCAACTGGAGACCATCGAGGCGCTCGACGCCCACGGCAGCGGCATCCGGCTCCTGACCGGCATCGAGGCCGACATCCTGATCGACGGAACCCTCGATCAGGATCCCGAGATGCTGGCCGAACTCGACGTCGTCGTGGCCTCGGTGCACTCCAAGCTGCGGGCGGACGCCGCCACCATGACCCGCCGCATGCTCGGCGCCGTGACGACGCCTCGCACGAACGTCCTGGGGCACTGCACCGGACGGCTCGTGCAGGGATCGCGCGGCACGCGGCCGCAGTCCGCCTTCGACGCCCGGCGGGTGTTCGAGGCGTGTGCGGAGAACGACGTGGCCGTCGAGATCAACTCTCGGCCGGAACGCCAGGATCCGCCCGACGATCTCATCGCCATCGCGCTCGAGGTCGGCTGCCTGTTCAGCATCGACAGCGACGCGCACGCGCCCGGTCAGCTCGGACTGCTCGACCTCGGGGCGGCCAGGGCGGAGGCGGCCGGGATTCCGCCGGAGCGCATCGTCAACACCTGGCCGGTCGACCGGCTGCTCGCCTGGTCGCGCGCGGTCACCGGGTAGGCGGCTCCACCGAGGGGATCGCGCCGTTCCAGGACAGCGCCGCCACGTTCATGCCGCGGTAGACGACGTTGTCGTCCCAGGAGTGGAACACGAGCTCGTCGCCGTGGGGCGTGCTCACGACGTCCTGGCCGCCCGGTCCGACGTAGAGCCCCTCGCTCGATCCCGAGGACAGGAGCGGCGCCGGCTCCTTCGTGTACGGCCCGGCCGGCGTCGGTGCCGTCGCCACACCGATCGCATAGCTGTCGTCGCCGTAGTTGTTCGCCGAGTAGAGCAGCACGTACGTGCCGTCGTGCTCGACGAGCGTCGGCGCCTCCACGAGTGCGCCCTCCCACGGCTCGGTCTGCTTGATGAGCTTCGTCGGCTCGCCCACGACGGAGAGGCCGTCGTCCGACAGGCGGGAGAGCTGGATCCAGGTGTCGAGGCCGCAGCAGTTGCCGTCGTTCTTCCACAGCAGGTAGCGCGCCCCGTCGGCGTCCGTGAACGTGGCGGGATCGATCGCTCCACCGTCGTCGAACGGGCACACGATCGGCACGGTGCCCTGCGGCTCGAAGGGGCCGGCCGCCGTCGCGCTCGTCGCGACGCCGATGCACTGCTTGCCCGTCGCCGCGTCCTCCGCGGTGACGTACATGATGTAACCGCCTCCGGGAGTTTCGGCGACGTCGGGGGCCCAGGTGCGGCCGGGGGTCGCCCACGCGGGGAGCCGCGGGAGCATGTCGTCCGTCGAGACGGTCCACGTCTCGAGGTCGTTCGACGTGGCCGACTGCACGTTGAGGCCGGGGGAGTTGGTCGCATAGGCGATGTACCCGCCGTCGACCGCGAGCACGTCGGGGTCGGGGAAGTCCTGGTCGATGACGAACGTGGCAGGCTCCTCCGACGGTGGTGCCGCGGGATCCGACGACGAGCCTGCCGAGCATCCGGACAGTGCGACGCCGGCTCCGAGGACGACGATGGCGATGGCGGTGCTGCGGCCGAGCGCGTCGAGCCTCATCCCTTCACGGCCGCACCGGCGACCGATTCGACGATCTGCTTCTGGGCGATGCCGAACAGGATGAGCACCGGCACCGAGGCGATCACGGCGCCGGCCATGACGATGGCGAAGTGCGTCGAGTACGCGCCCTGCAACATGGAGAGGCCCGGCTGCAGTGTCATGTTCTCGGGCGAGAGCAGCACGTACACCGGCCACAGGAAATCGTTCCAGTTGTTCAGGAACGACAGGACGGCCAGGGTCGCCAGGGCGGGACGGGCGAGCGGCAGCACCACTTGGAAGAAGATGCGGAAGTCGCCAGCGCCGTCGATGCGCGCGGCCTCCTCGATCTCCACCGGCAGGCCGACGAAGAACTGCCGGAGGAAGAAGATCCCGAAGGCCCCTGCGGCGCCTGGGACGGTGATGGCCAGCACCGTGTCGAGCCAGCCCAGGTTCTGCACGATGAGGTAGTTCGGGATGAGGAAGACCACCGGCGGCACCAGCAGGGTGGCGATGATCACGCCGAAGACGATCCTCTTGCCTGCGAACTCCAATCGCGCCAATGCGTAGGCGCCCATCGAGGCGGTCACCAGGATCAGGACCGTCTGGATGGTGGCGGCGAGGAAGCTGTTCCACAGCCAGAGGAAGATCGGCTGCTGCCCGCTTGCCAGCGTCGTGTACGCATCGAACGAGATCGGGCTGGGGAGCCCGTACGGGTTCCGCACCGCATCCGCGTCGGTCTTGAACGAGGTGATGAGCATCCAGACCAGGGGCAGCACGATGGCCAGGGCGAGGAGGACGAGCACGACGTAGAGTGCGGCCTGCGCCGTCATCCTGCGCCCGGATCGAGGCCGCTTCACCGATGGCGGTCGCTGGTCGATGGCCGCGTCGCTGCGGTCGACGGTGGTTGTCGTCATGAGACGCCCTCCTCGGTCCGCTCGCGCTGGATCCGGAAGTTGATGATGCTGATGATGGCGAGGAAGGCGAACAGCACGTAGCTCATGGCGGCGGCCGGGGCCATGTTGTTCTGCGAGAGGCCCTGGTCGGCGATGTACATGATGGCCGTGCGGGTCGCATTGCCCGGGCCGCCCTTGGTGAGCAGGTAGGACTGCCCGAACATGTTCGCCGAGGCGAGGATGGTGGTGGTGAAGATGAACAGCATCACCGGGCGCAGCCCCGGCATCGTCACGCTGATGAACTTCCTGAAGGCGCCGGCGCCATCGAGGGAGGCCGCCTCGTACAGGTCGGTGTTGATGCCCTTGAGCCCGGCCAGGATGATGATGGTGTTCAGCCCCATCGTCCACCACACGGTCACGCCGATGAGCGAGTACCAGGCCCAGGGGACGTCGACCGTCCATGGGAGATCGGATGGCAGGCCGATCAGCCCGAGCAGGTGGTTGAGGATGCCGGACTGCGTGTCGAGGATGTATCCCCAGACCAGGCCGATCACGGCCACGCCCAGCACGTACGGCGCGAAGAAGATGGTGCGGAAGGTCGCGGATGCGCGGATCCGCTGATTCAGCAGGACCGCCACCAGCAGGGGGACGACGATGAGGAGGGGCACGCTGCCGACGACGAAGATGCCGGTGGCTCCCATGGATCGCCAGAAGTCGGCGCCCGCTGCGCCGAACAGGTCGATGTAGTTCTGCAGCCCGACGAAGTGCTGCACGTCCCGGAACGGGCTCCAGTCCGTCAGGCTCATCCAGAGCCCGAACACCGCGGGTGCCGCCACGAACGCGATGAAGAGGATGAGGAAGGGCGCCAGGAAGAGGTAGGCGACGAGGGTCTTGCGCCGGCGGGCGGCGGGACGGCCGTTGGCCCGAACGGGGACGGGCCCCCCAGCGCTCTCACGCTGAGGGGCGACCGCCGTCGTGGTGATGAGGTTACTCACCGTACTTCGCCTGGTTCTGCTTCAGGATCTGGTTCACCTTGTCGGCACCATCGTCCAGAGCCTCCTTCGGCGTCTTCTTGCCCGTGATGGCATTGTTCAGGGCCGTCGTGATCTCGGCGTTCGCCTCGGAGATGCCGGGGGCGACCGTCTCGTAGTGGGCGTAGTCGAGCTGGTCCATGAACGGCTTCAGGTTCGGGTACTTCTCCAGCAGGGCCGGGTCCTCGCGCACGGTGTTGTCGGCGGGGAGCTCACCGGTCTCCGCCCATCCGGCCGAGTTGTCGTTCATCCACTTGACGAACGTGGCCGCAGCGGCGGTCTTGTTCGCGTCCTGGCCCTTGTTGGCCGGGAACACCCAGTGAGTGGAGCTCGACCAGACCGCCTTCTCCGTACCGATCTGGGGGACCGGGGCGGCCTCCCAGTTCAGACCTTCGAATGCGGAGTTCGTGGTCTGCCAGACGCCGTTCCAGTTGTAGGCGGTCTGCCCGGCGAGAAGTCCCTTGATGTTGCCGTCCTGCGCGACGTTCGCGGGGCTGTAGCCGTCCTTCACGAGGTCCGTCATCCAGGTGAGCGCCTTGACGCCGGCGTCGGAGTTGAATGCGGCCTCGGTGACGTCTTCGTTGTAGAGGTCGCCGCCGAACTGCCAGACCAGGGACTCGAACTCGAAGGTTCCGGTGAACACGTAGCCGTCGACCCATTCACCCTGAACGCCTGCTCCCTTCAGGGCCTCCAGCGCTGCCGTGTAGGACTCCTTGTCCGTGGGGATCTCGGTGACGCCGCCCTTGGCCGCGACATCCTTGTTGACGTAGAGACCCAGCGGGGTCACGCTCCACGGCACGGCGTACTGGGCGTCCTTGTAATTGCCCTTGTCGAACACGCCCTGGGGGAAGTCCTCGGCGCTGTATCCGAGGCTCTTGACGATGTCATCGCTCGGGAGGAGGAGCTTCTGCGCGGCGTAGGTGGCCAGGTCGTCTCCGTGCAGGACGGCGACATCCGGGCCCTTGCCGGCCTTGATGGCCAGCGGCATCTTGGATGCGATGTCCGCCCATTCCTGCGGGACGTTCTTGACCACGATGTTGTCGTGCTCGGAGTTGAACTTCTCGATCAGCTTGGGAACCAGCACGGGGGCGGCGCCGCCCGTCCAACCGTTCCAGAACGAGATCTCGACCTTGGGACCGGTGTAGTCACCGTCGCCGGAGACGGATGCGCCCCCGCCGGCCGATGATCCGCAGCCGGTCAGTGCGACGCCGACCGCGAGCGCGATGCCCGCACCGATCGCGCGCCGTGCCCATGGCTTGTTCATGCGATTGCTCTCCTTTGAGTGTTTGCCCGGCTGTGGCCGGAAGGGTGGCCGATGCGGAAGCGTCGGCCGACATCCGAAAATTTACAGCGCTGGAAGTTTCATTGTCAAGACGCTTGCTTTTCGAGGGCCGGCGTGGTTGCGTCTGGCGATAGAGTCATGCCAGCCCGCCGCGATCGCTCGGATGCGGGTCTCTCGGAGGGAAGTCGATGGCTGGAATCCGCCTGCAGGACGTCGCTGAACTGGCCGGCGTCTCGATGAAGACGGTGTCGAACGTCGTGCGCGACTACGAGCACGTGAGCCCCAAGACGCGGGCGAAGGTGCAGAAGGCCATCGACGAGCTCGGCTACCGGCCGAACATGATGGGCAGGCGTCTCGCCACGGGCAAGACCGGCCTCATCGCCCTGGCGTTCGCCGCGGTCAGCATCCCGTACTTCGCGGAACTGGCCCGGGTGGTCTCGAGTGTGGCTGCGCGCCACGGCTACCGTGTGCTGCTCGAGGAGACCGACGCCACCCTCGACGGCGAACGCGCCGTGGTCGCGAGCTCGGAGGCCGGCCTGGTCGACGGGATCCTGTTCCAGCCGAGCGTGATGTCGTCGACCGAGATCGCCAGGCACCGTGGCGACCTGCCGATGGTCACCCTCGGAGAGGGCGCCGCCCCGCTGAGCATGGACCGCGTCATGATCGACAACGTCGCGGCCGCGACGGACGCGACCTTGCATCTGGTGGGCCTGGGCCGCCGCCGGATCGGCTTCGTCGGGCACGAGCGCACGGGTCTCTCGGCCACATCGGCCCAGCGCATCATGGGATACCAGCAGGCGCTCGAGGCATCCGGCATCACTCCCGACACCGCCCTTCTCGTGGCGAGCGATTCGATCTCAGCGGCGGGTGCCGTCGCTGGACTCGGCGCCGCCCTGGACGCCGGGCTCCGGTTCGACGCCCTGGTGTGCCGCGACGACCTGGCGGCCATCGGGGCGTTGCGGGCGCTGCAGGAGCGCGGCCTCCGGATTCCCGGAGACGTCGCCGTGACCGGCTGGGACAACATCGAGATGAGCGCGGTGACGTTCCCGAGCATCACCACGATCGCTCCCGATCTCGAGGCTCTCGCCGAGCGAGCCGTCGCCATGCTCGTGGAGCGGATGGGCGGCTACGACGGCGTCGGCCGGCACGAACTGGTCGGCTACGACCTCGTCGTGCGGGAGAGTGCTCCGGCCCCGCAGTGACCCGCCTCTGAGAATCAGGGTTTTACAGCGCTGCATATTTGCGGCATGCTTGTCGGCATGATCAGTGCAGACCGTGCCACCCTCCCGCCTGCGAGCGGACAGGACGGCGGCTACCCCCGGCCGCAGCTCGTTCGGCAGCGCTGGAGCGATCTCTGCGGGGAGTGGGACTTCGCCTTCGACGACGACAACGTCGGTCTCGCCGAACGCTGGTTCCAGGCGCGGTCCTTCGACCGGCGGATCGTCGTGCCGTTCCCGCCGGAGTCCGTGGCATCCGGCATCAACGACACCTCGTTCCACCGCGTGGTGTGGTACCGGCGGACGCTCACCCACGCCGACATCGACGCCGCGGGCCACGCCGCCGGGCGCCGGCTCGTGCTGCACTTCGGTGCGGTCGACTACCGGGCGCGGGTCTGGGTGGACGGCGCGCAGGTCGGTGCGCACGAGGGCGGCCACACGCCGTTCTCCTTCGACGTGACGGATGCCATCGCCGGCGGCGACGAGCACAGCATCGTGGTGCGGGTCGAGGACGATCCACGCGATGTCGCCCAGCCGCGCGGCAAGCAGGACTGGCGCGAGCAGCCGCACGTGATCTGGTACCACCGCACCACCGGCATCTGGCAGCCCGTGTGGCTGGAGTCCGTGCCCGCCATCGCGATCGACTGGGTGCACTGGACCTCCGACCCCGTCACCGCCCAGGTGCACGCGCGTCTCGGCCTGTCGGGGACCCCGCAGGCGGGCTCGACCCTCGCCGTCGAGCTGAGCTTCGACGGCGCGCTGATCGGCGCGGCGACGACGCTCGCCACGGCATCCGAGCTCGAGATCGTCGTGCCCCTGCCCGCGCAGACGAACGGCCAGTCGTACGAGGAGCTGCTCTGGTCGCCCGAGCACCCCCGCCTCATCGACGCCACCGTCGAGCTCGTGACCGACGGATCGCGTGACACCGTCGCCTCCTACCTCGGCCTCCGCACGGCGGCGGTCGCGGGCGGTCGCTTCCTCCTCAACGACCGCCCGTACTACGTGCGCTCCGTCCTCAACCAGGGCTACTGGCCGGATTCGAACCTGGCAGCACCGTCGGCCGACGCCCTCCGCGCGGAGGCCCAGGTCATCAAGGACCTGGGGTTCAACGCCACCCGCATGCACCAGAAGTTCGAGGACCCGCGATTCCTGTACTGGGCCGACCGGCTCGGCCTGCTCGTCTGGGGGGAGTCTCCGGCGAGCTTCACCTACACGCCCACCTCGGCCAGCCGCCTCGTGCGCGAGTGGCTCGATGTGGTGCACCGGGACTTCTCGCATCCGTCGATCGTCACGTGGGTGCCGCTCAACGAGAGCTGGGGCGTGCAGCACATCGCCCACGACGAGCGGATGCAGCACTACGCCCGCTCGCTCGTCGAGCTCACGAAGGCCTTCGACCCCACCCGGCCCGTCGTGTCGAACGACGGCTGGGAACAGGTGGACACCGACATCCTCGCGATCCACGACTACGAGGGCTCGGCCGACGTGGTGCGTGAGCGCTACCGCGATCGTGCAGCCATCGACCGGCTGCTGGCCGGCATCGGGCCGGCCGGACGCCGGCTCGTGCTGAGCGGCGACGTGAGCGACGCCCCCGTGATGCTCACCGAGTTCGGCGGCATCTCGTTCGACGTCGAGCGCGTGCGGGACGCCTGGGGCTACACGGCGGCGTCGTCGCCGGAGGAGTTCGGCGCACTGCTCGCCGGCCTGCTCGCGGCCGTGCACGAGAGCACCGTGCTCGCCGGGTTCTGCTACACGCAGCTCGCCGACACCCTCCAGGAGACGAACGGCCTGCTGCAGACGAATCGGGAACCGAAGCTCCCGATCGAGCAGATCCACGCGATCATCAGCGGGTCCGACGCGCGCTGACCATCCGGATGGCCGCCGGTTCCGAATAGAAGGCAGCGGGCGGCGTCCAGCGTCCGCTGATCCGAGAGGCCGGCGCGATGACAGTCAAGCGAACTCCGAAGCGATTCTGGGCGTGGAGTGCGCTCGCCGGAGTGGTGAGCGCCGGAGCGTTCCTCGCCTCGGCCGAACTCGTCGCCCTGGTGGTGGCGCGCGAGGGGAGTCCGATCCTCGCCGTCGGATCGTTCGTGATCGACATCGTGCCCCGCTGGGCCAAGGAGTTCGCGATCGAGACGTTCGGTGCGAACGACAAGCTCTTCCTGCTGCTCGGACTCGCTGTGGGCGTCGTGGTCGCTGCCGCCGTCGCCGGCGTCCTCCAGTTCCTGCGCCCGCCCCTCGGCGTGGTCGCGCTCGGCCTGGCCGGCGTGCTCTCGGTCGCGGCCATCGTGACCCGTGCGGGCGCCACGCCGTTCGCCTCCGTTCCGCCGATCGTCGGCACCGTCGTCGGGGCCGTCCTGCTGTGGCTCATGGTGAAGCGGCTGCGGGCGTGGCGCGACGCCGTCGCGGCTGGGCCCGCCGCGGCTCGGCCCGCCGTGGCTCCGGCCAGCGCAGAGCAGGAGGGTGCTCAGGCTCCGGCCCGCGCGCCGGTGGACCGTCGACGCTTCCTCGTGCTGCTGGCCATCACGGGGGCGTCGGCCGTGATCGTCGGCGTCGGATCCCGGGTCGTGAACGCGACGACATCGTCCATCGCCGCCGTCCGCAGGGCGCTCAAGCTCCCGGCGCCGGGTTCCACCGTCGTGGTTCCGCCCGGGGCGGAGCTCGACGTGCCGGGCATCTCGCCGCTGTTCACGGCGAACAAGGACTTCTACCGGGTGGACACCGCGCTCACCGTGCCGGCCATCGACCCGTCGACGTGGCGGCTCACGATCGACGGCATGGTCGACGAGAAGGTGGAACTGAGTTTCGACGACCTCGTCGGGATGGGACTCGACGAGTTCGCGATCACGCTCACCTGCGTCTCGAACGAGGTCGGCGGCGATCTGCTCGGAACGGCGAAGTGGCTGGGCATCCCGGTGCGCACCCTCCTCGAGAAGGCGTCGCCGAAGTCCGGCGCCGACATGGTGCTCTCGCGGAGCATCGACGGCTTCACGGCGAGCACGCCGCTCGAGTCGCTGACCGACCCGAACCTCGACGCCATCCTCGCCGTCGGCATGAACGGCGAGCCGCTGCCGCTCGAACACGGCTTCCCGGTGCGGATGGTGGTTCCCGGCCTCTACGGCTACGTCTCGGCGACCAAGTGGCTCACCCAGCTCACCGTGACGACCTTCGCCGCCGACGAGGCCTACTGGACCCCGCGCGGCTACAGCGCGAAGGCCCCGATCAAGTTCTCCTCCCGGATCGACACCCCCCGCCTCGACGCGGCCATCTCAGCCGGACCGACGAAGATCGCCGGCGTCGCCTGGGCGCAGACCGTCGGCATCCAGCAGGTCGAGGTGAAGATCGACGACGCCGACTGGCAGCCGGCCACCCTCTCGGTCCCGGTGAACGTCGACACCTGGGTGCAGTGGTACCTCGACTGGGAGGCGACGACGGGCACCCATTACGTGACGGTGCGCGCCACGGACGGCAACGGCAGGCGACAGATCGAGGAGCGAGCGCCCATCGCCCCCGACGGCTCGAGCGGGCTGCAGAAGACGCTCATCCGGGTGAGCTGATCGAGGACTCGCGCCCCTCTTCAGAGCACGGCGTCGAGAGCCGGATGCAGGTGCCGGGTCGTGAGGACGGTGGCGGCGTGCCTGGCTCCGGCACGGAGGGCGTCCTGGATGTCGGCTCCGCCGAGTCGGGCGTCGAGGACGCCCGACATGAACGCATCGCCTGCACCGTTGGTGTCGAGCACCTCGACGGGGACGGCGGCGACTTCGTGCCGAAGCATCCGCTCGTCGACGGCGATCGCACCTGCCGCCCCGAGGGTGCACACGACGAGGCGGGCGCCGTCACGGATGCACCGCTCCATGAATGGCAGCGGATCGCCGATGCGGTCGGCGTTCATGAAGATCGCATCGGCCGCATCGATGAACGGCCGGTGGAATGCGGCATCGCCGTCGTAGTCGTGGATGTCGGTCCAGACGGGGGCACCGGCGGACCGGGCGGCCGGGATGAGGGCGGCGGCCGGCGCGGACAGGTCGAGCACGATGGCCGGCGCATCGGCCAGCGCGGCGGCGAGGGCGCCGTCGACCGGGGCGTCCTCCTCAGGCGCCCCCGGCGACGACAGATACAGCGACACGCGCTCGCCGGCCCGCGTCATGAGGTTGAGGTGCCGCTCGGTCACCGTCTCGTCGCCCAGCAGGATCTCGATGCCCGCGCTCGAGAGGGCGCCGCGTACGCGGAGACCGTCCGCATCCGTGCCGATCGCGGTGTGCAGGAGCACCGACCGGCCCAGGCTCACGAGCCCGAGCGCCTTGCCGGCAGACGTGCCGCCGATGGTCTCGTAGTCCTCGAGCGCGAACTGCATGTGCGGAACGGGTTCCGGCAGTCGGTCGAGGTAGACGATCCGATTCCAGGACGCCGGTCCCACGATGACGACACGTTCGCCCATGCTGCTCTCCCGTTCGCACCGCACGATCGACGGCTCCGCCCGAGGGTATCGGGCGGAGCCGCCGTTCCGGATGCTGCCTCGCGCTAGAGCGTCGCCTCGAACGGATCCCAGTCCTCCGAGACCAGCGGGACCGCGCCGACGGTGCTGGCGACATCGACCGTGCGGCCGGAGGCCACCGACTCGTCGATCGAGACGAGCGTGTCGAGCACGTGGTAGCCGAGGGCGCCCGAGGCGATGGGCGCGGCTCCCGTGCGGATCGCCCGGGCGAGGTCCAGCACGCCCATGCCGCGGCCGGCGAGCACGCCGGTGGTGGGCACGATCTCCCACTCGGCGTCGCCGCCGAAGGACTCCGGGGTGGGCGCGCGGGTGATCATCACCTCGCCGGTGAACATGTTCGGGTCGGGGATGATGAGCGTCCCCTCCGTCCCCGTGACCTCCACGATGCCCATCCGGGTGTGCGGCGACTGGAAGCTGAACAGGCTCTGGCTCACACCGCCGCCCTCGAAGGCGGCGATGGCGCTGACGTGCGTCGGCACCTCGACGGCGAACTCGGTGCCGGCGCGGTCGCCCACCTGGACGGTGCGGGTGGCGCGGCTCTTCGAGCCGACGGCGGCGACGGACGCCACGGCTCCGAACAGGTGCACGAGGGTGGTGACGTAGTACGGCCCCATGTCGAACAGCGGACCACCGCCGGCGGCGAACAGGAACTCGGGGTTCGGGTGGAAGCTGTCCGGTCCGACGTACTGCATCACGGTCTGCGCGGAGAGCGGAACGCCGATGTCGCCGCGGGCGATGGCCCGCCGGGCCGTCTGCACGCCGGGGCCGAGCACTGTGTCGGGGGCGATGCCGACGAGGAGGCCCGCCGCCTCGGCCTGCTCGAGGAGCGCCAGGCCGCTGGCGCGCTCGACGCTGATGGGCTTCTCGCTCCACACGTGCTTGCCGGCCGCGATGGCGGCGGAGGCCACAGCAGCGTGCACCGCCGGGATGGTGAGGTTGACGACGAGTTCGACATCCGGATGCGCGAGCACGTCGTCGCTCGATCCCCACTCGGGCACGCCGTGCTTCACCGCCTGCGCCTCGGCCCGGGCGACGTCGAGGTCGCCGAGGATGACGACGCGCACGTCGGGAAAGCTCGTGAGGTTCTCGAGATACGTGTCGCTGATCATTCCGGTGCCGATGAAGCCGACCCCGACAGGTCCGGAGCGGGCCATCACTTCACCCCGTTGGCGTTGAGGAAGTCGACGCTCGCCTGCACGCCGTCGAAGATGTCGCCGGCGTAGTGGTCGAACTCGATGATGGCGAACTGCGTCGACGGCGCAGCGGCGAGGTAGTCGAGCAACGGCACCTCGCCCTGGCCGGCCGGACGCTGGTCGAGATTCGCGGCATCGAACGGGCCGGTGTCGCCGACGAAGGGGTCGGGGCCGATGATGCCGTCCTTCATGTGCAGCGCCTTGACGCGGTCACCCAGGCGGCCGAGGAGTGCCGCGACATCCTGCCGTGCCGTGGCGGCCCAGTACAGGTCGATCTCGAGGGCGACGTCGTCGCTGAGCTGGTCGGCGAACACCTCGAAGGCGCTCCGGCCGCCGAAGGACGCCGCGAACTCCTGCGAGTGGTTGTGGTAGCCGACCCGGAGTCCGTGATCGGCTGCGCGCTCGGCGGCGCGGTTGAGTCGCGCGGCGGTGTCGGCGACGGCATCCTCGTCGAGCCAGCGATCGGGAGCGACGAAGGCGTCGATGACGATGTCGAGTCCGAGGATCTTCGCGGCGGCGAACACCTCGTCCAGTCCTGGCACGGGCACCACGGTGTCGCCGAAGCGCAGCTCGTCGGAGAGGAGCGTGGCGTGGCCGGTCTTCGCGGCGAGCCCGTTGCGGCTGAACGATTCGGCCAGCTCCGGCGCCCGCCCGACGAAGTCGAACGCCTCGACCTGGGTCAGGCCCATCCCGGCGAGGCGGGCGAGGGTCCCGTCGAGGTCGGCGGTGAGGGGTTCGCGAACGGTGTAGAGCTGCACGGAGAGTGCCGGAGCGGAGGAGGCCATCGGTGTCGCCTTTCGTGGTGGAGATCGAGCTCTCGCGCCGACGACATCGCAGCGGCGCGAATTCCTGTGTGACGAACGAGACGGTCGATCGCCGGGCGTTCTGCAGGAACCCCAGGAAAACCAACTGTTATTCGCTTTCCGAGAGGGTAACACGAAACCCGACATCGTTGACTATTTCTATCAGCGGTCGCGGAAAGGGGATGATGGGGGCATGACCGACGCATCCGCCGCCCAGCCGGGCAGTCGTGGCGCGTACGCGAAGAGCGCCGCCCGTCGCCGCGAGCTGGTGGAGGCGGCCACCGTGCTGTTCGGTCGCACCGGCTACCGCGGAGCGACGATGCTCCAGATCGCCGAGGCCTGCAACATCTCCCGCACGGGCCTGCTGCACCATTTCCCCACGAAGGAGAGCCTGCTGGAGGCCGTGCTGCAGGCCCGAGACGAGTCGGACGCGCGGCGGATGGCTGACGCCGGAGATCCCGACGACGCCCGGACCGCGCTCCGCAATCTGGTGGCCCTCGTCGAGCACAACACCACGATCCCCGCGATCCTCAACCTGTTCTCGGTGCTCGCGGCCGAGGCGGCGGATCCGTCGCATCCCGCCCACACGTACTTCGTTCGCCGGTACGTGAACTCGCGGCGAAACATCCAGGACAGCTTCGAGCGGGCGAGGGACGAGGGCATCCTCGCTCCCGACCTCGATCCGGCCGTCTTCACGATCGAGCTCATCTCGCTCATGGACGGGCTGCAGGTGCAATGGCTTCTCGACCCGACCCATGTCGACATGGTCGCCATCGTGGATTCGCGCATCCGGTCGGCGCTCACTGTGTCGCTGGATTGACCCGCGAAACATCCCGTACACGCATCCGCCCTATTCTCGGGAGGGTGACGACGATCTCCCCCAACAGCGACGGACCAGACCGCGAGCTCGTGCGCGAGCGCGTCGACGAGGCACTCCGATCCGACGTGAGCCTGCTCGGCGGGCTCCTCGGCCAGGTTCTGACCGAGGCTGGCGGCCCTGAACTGCTGGAGGCCGTCGAACGCCTCCGCGCCAGCACCATCGGGGCGTTCGAGGCCGACGGCCGTGCGCCGATCGAGGCGGCGGAGACCCTCGTGCAGTCGTTCACGCGGGAACGCGCCGAGCAGGTCGCCCGGGCGTTCACGGTCTACTTCCACCTCGTCAACCTCGCCGAGGAGCACCACCGGGTGCGCGTGCTGCGCGCCCGAGACGACGCGAGGACGGATGCCGGCAGCGACGGCCTGCCCGGCGCGCTCGCCGCCCTCATCGCCGAGGTCGGCGCCGACGAGACGGCGCGCCGGCTGCAGGCACTGCGCTTCCACCCCGTCCTGACCGCGCACCCCACCGAGGCCCGGCGCCGCGCGGTGGCCTCCGGCATCCGGCGCATCTCCGACCTGCTCGACCGCAACGACGCCGTGCGACCCGGGAGCTCGGCCGCGGCGGAGCTCGAGCGCCGTCTGCGCGAGGAGATCGACATCCTGTGGCGCACCTCGCCGATCCGCACGACGCGCCCCACCCCGCTCGACGAGGTGCGCACGGCCATGAGCATCTTCGACCAGACGCTCTTCGAAGTGGTGCCCCGGGTCTACCGGATGCTCGACGACGCGCTGCTGGGCGATGACGCCGGCCGAGTGCCGGTCGAGGCCCCGGCCTTCATGCGCCTCGGAACCTGGATCGGCGGCGACCGCGACGGCAACCCGTTCGTGACGGCTGACACCACGAAGGCCGCGGCGGAGATCGCCGCCGAGCACGTTCTGCTCGGCCTGGAGCGCGCGACGACTCGCATCGGCCGCACGCTCACGCTGGACTCGGAGGACACGCCGGCGTCGGCGGAGCTCGAAGCGCTGTGGGCGGCCCAGCGTGCGAGCGCGGAGGCCGTGACGAGCCAGATCGGCACCCGTGCGCCGAACGAACCCCATCGGCGCGTCCTGCTCGTCATCGCAGCCCGCATCGCCGCGACACGCACGGGCGACGACACCCTCGCCTACGCAACGCCGGAACAGCTCATCGCCGAACTGCGGGTGGTGCAGGCATCGCTCGCGTCGGCCGGCGCACGCCGGAGCGCCTACGGCGAACTGCAGTCCCTCATCTGGCAGGTCGAGACCTTCGGGTTCCACCTCGCCGAACTCGAGGTGCGGCAGCACTCGCAGGTGCACCGGCAGACCCTCGAGGAGGTGCGCGGCGGCGGGCCGCTCGGCGACATGAGCCGGGAGGTCCTCGCCGTCTTCGGCACCATCAAGGAACTCCAGCGGCGTTACGGCCTCGGAGCGGCCCGACGCTACATCGTCAGCTTCACGCAGAGCGGCGCCGATCTCGCCAACGTCTACGAGCTCGCGGAGGCGGCGCTCGGCGCCGATGCCCCCGTCCTCGATGTCATCCCGCTGTTCGAGACCTTCGCAGACCTCGAGGCCTCGACGGGCATCCTCGACGAGATGATCCGGATGCCGGCCGTCCAGGCCCGACTGGCGGCGACCGGCCGTCGGGTCGAGGTCATGCTCGGCTATTCGGACTCGTCGAAGGACGTCGGCCCGGTCGCGGCCGCCCTCGCGCTCGACGCCGCCCAGGCGCGGATCGCGGACTGGGCCGCTCGCAACGACATCGTGCTCACCCTGTTCCACGGTCGCGGCGGCGCCCTCGGGCGCGGCGGGGGTCCGGCAAACGAGGCCGTTCTCGCCCAGCCGCCCGGCTCGGTCGACGGGCGCTTCAAGCTCACCGAGCAGGGCGAGGTGATCTTCGCGCAGTACGGTGACCAGTCCATCGCCGAGCGGCACATCGAGCAGATGGCCGCCGCGACCCTGCTCGCCTCCGCCCCCACCAACGAGGAGGCCAACCGGGCGGCCGCCGAGGAGTTCGCCGATCTCGCGGCCCAGCTCGATGCGTCCTCCCGCGAGCGATTCTTCTCCCTGGTCAAGGCCGACGGCTTCGCACCGTGGTTCGCGCAGGTCACCCCGATGGAGGAGATCGGGCTGCTCGCCCTCGGTTCACGGCCCGCGCGCCGCGGACTGTCCGTGGAGTCGCTCGAGGACCTGCGCGCCATCCCCTGGGTGTTCTCGTGGACGCAGGCGCGTATCAACCTCACCGGCTGGTTCGGTCTCGGCAGCGCCCTCGCGGCCGTCGGAGACGCCGACCTGCTGAGGCGGGCGTACGCCGGCTGGCCGCTGTTCGCCGCGATGATCGACAACGTCGAGATGTCGCTCGCGAAGACGGACAAGCGGATCGCCGAGCGCTACCTCGCACTCGGGGATCGCGACGACCTCGCGCGGCTCGTGCTCGACGAGATGGCGCTCACGCGCACGTGGGTGCTCATCGCGAGCGGGAGCGCCGAACTGCTGGAGCGGCGTCCCGTCCTGCAGCGGGCAGTGCGCCTGCGGAGCCCGTACGTCGACGCCCTCTCGTTGCTGCAGCTGCGTGCGCTCCGCGACGTGCGCGCGGCCGGCACAGCCGATCCGCTCGACGGTCCGCACCGGTTCCTGTTGTCGACGGTCAACGGCGTGGCCGCCGGCCTTCAGAACACCGGCTGAGCGCTCAGTTCCGAGACCCCCACGCCGCCCGTTCCGCGTCGCGCGGTGCGGAAGTCACGCGGGAGATCGGCGCATCGAAGGTCTGCACCGGTCGGCTCGCGTCCCACGGCTGCCACCCCGGGTCGCCGGTCGTCGCGAACCGCACCCAGGCGCCGTGCATGTCGTCGGCGAGCTGCCGGGGCGCGTCCGGACCCGCCATGCCGATGGCGTCGGGGGAGTCGAGGCGGTCGAACACGAATCCGAGCTCCATGGCGTGCGCCGCCCCGAGGCCCTGAACCGGGCTGCGCCACGCGAACTCGAAGACGTGCGTCGATGCCCCGGGTGCCCTCCGGGCCTCGGCGATGCGGTTTACAGGCAGCCGCAGGATGTGCGCGGTCGCCCGTATTGCCAAAAGCGCCCCCCGCGTCCCTCCCGGTTTTCCCGCCCGGTTCGCGGCCCCGCTGCC
>JBEVEO010000110.1:0-4019 GCA_040512695.1 Leifsonia sp.
GCCCGCGACGGTGCTGAACTCCCTGATGGACGTGACGGCTGCCGGAGGTGCTCTCGGCATCCCGGGCCTCTACGTGACGGGTGACCCGGGCGGAATCGACGAGGCCGCCCGGAAGGGCTCGCTGAGCCTCAGCCTCGGTACCGGCTGGGCAAAGTCGCTGTCGTTCACCACCGGACAGTGCCCGGTGATGAAGTACAACCACGGGCTGATGCAGGCCATCCTGCACGACCGCGTGCACATCGCCCGGAACGTGAACGCCCAGGCGATCCCGCTCGAGGATGCGCCCCGCGGCTACGCCGAATTCGACGCCGGTGCCGCCACGAAGTACGTGCTGAACCCGAACGGGTACCTCGACGCGGCGTGAGTGGGTGATCGAGCGCGGGGCCCGAGCGATTCGCTCGGGCCCCGCATCCGTCAGGCGATCAGCCGTTCGCGCGTACTCGGCGACGACGAGCGACGAACAGCGCCGCGCCCGCGAGGAGCAGCGCTCCGGCGAGGAGTGCGTCTCCCCCGACATCGGCTCCCGTCGAGGCGAGCGTTCCGGATGAGACCGCAGCCGGATCGACGGTATCCGATCCGTCCGCGACGTCGGCCGCCGTGATGGTGACGTCGGTCCAGCCGATGAGATCGCCGTTCGCATCGGTGACGGCGATGCGGTGCGCGCCGGGAACGGTGTCGGCGGGGATGGTGACGGTCACGGTTCCGTCGGCTCCGACCTCGGTGCGTCCGATGTGCTGCGGCGTCGAGTAGAGCCAGACGTCGACCTTCTCCCCCGCGTGCTCGGCTCCGACCGACACTGTGACGGGACCACCCGCGACGGCTCCGGATGCCGCTGACACAGGTCCGCGGTTCGCGTCGGTGAGCTGGTCACCGGGGATCGGGGTCGGGATGCCGGGCGTCACCGGGTCGGTGGGGTCCGTGGGATCGGTCGGGTCAGTGGGATCCGTCGGGTCCGTGGGATCGGTGGGATCCGTCGGGTCCGTGGGATCGGTGGGGTCGGTCGGGTCCGTCGGCAGCACCGTGCAGTCGATCGTGCCCGCGCGCAGCGCGTGGCCATCCGTCGCCGCGTCATCGGCGTAGTACACCGGCTTCGAGCCGTCCACGCACTGCGACTGCGGCATCACGACGAAGCCCTCGTTGTTGAGGTTCGGCATGCCGGCCGGGCGCTCGTAGGCGGCGACGCCCACGAACCTGCCGTCGTCGACACCATCCTGCGCGATGTCGAGCAGGATGCTCCGACCCTGGCAGGTGTCGTCGCACACGGCCCACACCTTGCTCTTCTCGGCGTCGAAGCCGAGCTCCATCACGCTGGTCAGGCCGCTCGCGAAGGACGCGACGCGGGTGAAGGCGCCCGTCGTCTGGTCGAGGGCGTAGGCGTAGACCGCTCCGGCCGTCTCGACGCCGACGAGGAACAGGCCGCCGGCGTGGTCGGGGTAACGCGACGGGTCGTAGAGGGCACCGGTGCTCTGGTCGAGCAGTCCGCGCGACGTGAGCCACGCATCCGGAACCCAGGTCACGGCCTCGAAGCCGGCGTTGGCTCCGACGGCGGGGAGGTCGGCGGTGAGGTTCCATTCCCGGGTGGCGGTGAGAGAGGTGGCGCCGCCCGACACGTCGAACTTCAGCACGGAGAGGCGACTGACGGCATTGTTCGCGTTGTTGCGCTCCGAGGCCACGAACAGGCCGCCGGATGCTCCGGCTCCGGTGATGGTGACGCCCTCGGCATCGACGTCGCCGGTTCCGTCGGGATAGTGCAGGGTCTTGCCCGCCGACCAGCCGTCGGTCGTGACCGGTGCCCAGACACTGCCGTTCCAGGCCAGGTTGTAGAGCGCACCGGGGCCGTTCTTGGCTGCCCACAGCGTGCCGGCCGAGGCGGCGGATCCGGTCTGCTCGTGCACGAGTCCGCTCATGTTGCCGCCGAGGACGCCGGCGACGTCGGCCGTGGTGACGGATGCTCCGCCGGGCCAGGCGTCGACGGGCGCGCTCACGACGCAGGAGTTGGCGGCGTCGCGGGTGGGCTCTGCGGTGGTGATGAACTCACCGGTGCCATCGGGGCAGCGTCCGTAGCTCGTGGCGGCGTGGGTGGTCCAGCTGTACGAGTCGATGACGGTGCCGCGGTCGGCCGTGAGCAGCTTCGCGGAGTCGGCACCGCCGAGTCCGAAGGCGGGCTCGGTGGCGAAGGAGGCGAACCCGTTGGCGGGCAGCAGGGTGCCGGCCGGGATGACGACCTCATGGGTGGGGTCGTTGTCGGTGAGCACGAGGCCGGAGATGTCGGCCGGAGCGCCGATGTTGCGCAGCTCGATCCAGTCCCCGTCGACGCCGCTCGACTCGACCTCGTTGATGCGCACGGCGACGCTGCAGTCGTTCGCAGCGCCCTTCGTGACGGACGAGTTCGCGACGATGGCGCCGGTGCCGTCCGGGCAGCGGCCGAGGCTGGCGGCGGCGTGGTTGGTCCACGAGTGGCTGTCGACGAGGGTGGTGCCGTCGGGAGCGTAGAGGCGTGCCGTCTCGGGAGCGCCGAGGCCCCACGGGAGGGCGTCGATCACGAGCAGGCCGTGCGGCGCGATCACGGAGCCCGCGGGGAACACGAAGAAGTCGTGGGTGTCGTCGCCGTCCTTGAGCTTGTAGCCCGAGGCGTCGACGGCGGCGTCGGAAGTGTTGATGAACTCCACCCAGTCATCCGGGTTCGACTCGATCTCGTTGATGCGGATCGCTGACGCCTCAGCCGGCGGAGTCGTCGGGGTGGGCGTCGGGGTGGCGGTGGGCGTCGGGGTGGCCGTGGGCGTCGGAGTCGGCGTTCCGGTGCCGCAGTCGTTGGCCGCACCCTTCGTGACCGAGGCCGTCGTCGTGAAGTCGCCCGTCGCATCCGCGCATCGTCCGTACGTGGTGCCGACGGCGTGGGCGGCCCAGGTGTAGGAGTCGATGAGCGCGCCGTCGGCCGTGAAGAGGCGTGCGGAGTCGGCCTTGCCGAGACCGAACGACGGGTCGACGTCGAGCGCGAGGAAGCCGCCGGCCGCGATGGTCGATCCGCTCGGGATGACGAAGGCGTGGGTGTCGTCGTTGTCCTTGAGAACGAGACCGGAGGCGTCGACGGATGCCGTGCTCGGGTTCGCGAGTTCGATCCAGTCGCCGGGGGTTCCGCCGTCGGACTCCACCTCGTTGATGCGCAGGTCGGTCACGGCGGGCGCAGCCGAGGCCGCATCGGCCTGACCGAGAGCCGCCGTGAGAGGTGCTGCCAGCACCAGGGAGGTGAGCAGGGCCGCTGTCGCAGCCCGCCAGGTCGATCGCATTCGTGTCTGCCCTTCGCACGCGTGAGTGTGGGCCGCACGCGCGGCCCGGCTCAGACTGTCGGGCGTCCGCGAACGCCGGGTGAACGCGGGGCGAACGGATGCCGCCCTCTGATCGCGCCGCCTCCGTTCACAGGATCACGGCGAGGATGACCCCCTCCGAGCACTCAGCTGCGTCCTCATCCTGCGAACACGGCGGCGGAGGCGACCGGCGGCAGCACGAGGGCAGTCTCAGAGCAGGAAGATCGGCAGCGCTCCGGGGTTGTGCGCGTGCACGATGACGAGGAAGACCACCAGGTCGAAGAGCAGGTGCACGGTGATCACGTAGCCGAGAGAGCGCGTGAGGGAGAAGGTGTAGCCCTGCAGCAGCGCGAACGGGAAGGTGAGCAGCGGACCCCAGCTCTGGTAGCCGAGCTCCCACAGGAACGAGACGAAGATGACGGCCTGCAGGAGGTTCTCCTGCCAGTTCGGGAAGTGCCGTCGCAGCAGCGTGTAGACCACGCAGATGAAGAACAGCTCGTCCCAGATGCCGACGGCGTTCACACCGACGAGGAGTCGAGCGATCGCATCCGGTTCCGTGACGGTCGGCCAGTTCGTGTAGACACCCGAGGTGATGAAGTAGAACGGGAGGATGGTCCAGCCGAGCACCAGAACGAGCACCAGGTAGAACCACTGCGCGCGCGTCCAGCGGCCACCCCCGCGCCACGGGAACCTGATGGCGTACTCGCGGTAGAC
>JBEVEO010000117.1:0-18171 GCA_040512695.1 Leifsonia sp.
CGTTCGGCGACCCCACGATGTTCCTCGAGCAGGCGGTGCTGCGGCCCCGGCACATCGAGGTGCAGATCCTCGCCGACGGCGCGGGGGAGACGCTGCACCTCTACGAGCGCGACTGCTCGGTGCAGCGCCGCAACCAGAAGGTCGTCGAGATCGCGCCGGCCCCCAACCTCGACGACGACATCCGCCAGGCGCTCTACCGCGACGCGGTCGCCTTCGCGAAGTCGATCGGCTACGTCAACGCCGGGACGGTCGAGTTCCTGCTCGACACAGCGGGGGAGCGGGCCGGGCAGCACGTGTTCATCGAGATGAACCCGCGCATCCAGGTCGAGCACACCGTGACGGAGGAGGTGACGGATGTCGACCTCGTGCAGTCCCAGATCCGCATCGCCGCCGGCGAGAGCCTCGCAGACCTCGGCCTGCACCAGGAGGACATCAAGCTGCGCGGAGCCGCACTCCAGTGCCGCATCACCACCGAGGACCCGACGGCCGGCTTCCGCCCTGACACGGGCAAGATCACGACCTACCGTTCGCCCGGCGGTGCCGGCATCCGCCTCGACGGCGGCACGATCAACCCCGGCGCGCAGATCAGCCCGCACTTCGACTCGATGCTCGCGAAGATGACCGCCCGTGGCCGTGACTTCCCTGCCGCGGTAGCGCGAGCGCGTCGCGCCCTCGCCGAGTTCCGCATCCGCGGCGTCTCGACCAACATCTCCTTCCTCCAGGCCGTGCTCGAGGACCCGTCGTTCATCGCGGGCGATCTCAGCACCTCGTTCATCGACGAGCGCCCGGAGCTGGTGCGCGGCCGGGTCTCCAAGGACCGCGGAACGAAGATCCTCAACTGGCTCGCCGACGTGACGGTCAACCAGCCGAACGGCGCCAGGCCGACCACGATCAACCCCGTCGACAAGCTGCCGGAGCTCGACCTGTCGCAGCCGGCCCCCGCCGGATCGCGGCAGCGGCTGCTGGAGCTCGGCCCGCAGGCGTTCGCAGCGTCGCTGCGGGCGCAGACCGCCCTCGCCGTCACGGACACGACCTTCCGCGACGCCCACCAGTCGCTCCTCGCGACCCGGGTGCGCACGCGCGATCTCACTGCCGTCGCGCCGTACGTCGCGCGCCTCACCCCCGAGCTGCTCTCGGTCGAAGCCTGGGGCGGGGCGACCTACGACGTCGCCCTCCGGTTCCTCGGCGAGGACCCGTGGGACCGGCTCGCGGCGCTTCGCGAGGCGCTGCCCAACATCAACATCCAGATGCTGCTGCGCGGCCGGAACACGGTGGGCTACACGCCGTACCCGACCTCGGTGACCGAGGCCTTCGTCGCCGAGGCCGCGTCGACCGGCGTCGACATCTTCCGCATCTTCGACGCCCTCAACGACATCGACCAGATGAGGCCGGCCATCGATGCCGTCCTCGCCCAGGGCACCCCGATCGCCGAGGTCGCGGTCTGCTACACCGGCGACCTCCTCGATCCGGCCGAGGACCTGTACACCCTCGACTACTACCTGCGCCTCGCGGAGCGGATCGTCGAATCGGGTGCGCACGTGCTGGCGATCAAGGACATGGCCGGCCTGTTGCGTCCGGCGGCGGCTGCGAAGCTCGTCACGGCCTTCCGCGAGCGGTTCGACCTGCCGGTGCACCTGCACACCCATGACACCCCCGGCGGCCAGCTCGCGACCCTGCTCGCAGCCTCCGCTGCCGGCGTCGACGCCGTCGACGTCGCCAGCGCCCCCATGGCCGGCACGACGAGCCAGCCGTCGGCATCCTCCCTCGTGGCCGCGCTCGCACACACCGAGCGCGACACCGGACTCTCCCTGCAGGCCGTCTCCGACCTCGAGCCGTACTGGGAGGCCGTGCGCCAGGTGTACCGGCCGTTCGAGTCCGGCCTGGCCGGACCGACGGGACGCGTCTACCATCACGAGATCCCGGGCGGCCAGCTCTCGAACCTGCGCCAGCAGGCCATCGCCCTCGGCCTCGCGAACGACTTCGAGCTCGTCGAGGACATGTACGCCGCCGCGAACAAGATCCTCGGACGCATCCCGAAGGTGACGCCGTCGTCGAAGGTGGTCGGCGACCTCGCCCTGCACCTCGCAGCCGTGCATGCGGACCCGGCCGACTTCGAGGCGAATCCGCAGAAGTACGACGTGCCGGACTCGGTCGTCGGCTTCATGGCCGGTGAGCTCGGGGAGCTGCCCGGCGGATGGCCGGAGCCGTTCCGCACCAAGGTGCTCGAGGGCCGGACCGTCCGGGTCGGCGTGACGGAGCTCACGGACGAGGAGCGCGACGCGCTCGCCTCCGACAGTGCCACCCGCCGTGCCACCCTCAACACGCTGCTGTTCCCCGCGCCCACCCGGCAGTTCGAGCAGATCCGCGAGCTCTTCGGCGACCTCTCGGTCGTCGACACCACCGACTACCTCTACGGCCTCCGCCAGGGTGCCGAGCACGTCGTCGAGATCGGCAAGGGCGTGAGGCTCTACGCGGGCCTCGAGGCCATCGGCGAGGCGGACGACAAGGGGATGCGCACCGTCATGACCACGCTGAACGGCCAGCTCCGGCCGGTCTTCGTGCGCGATCGCTCCGTCGCGGTGGAGAGCAAGGCGGCCGAGAAGGCCGATGCCAACCAGCCGGGCCAGGTGGCCGCTCCGTTCTCGGGTGTCGTGACGCTCCAGGTCGAAGCCGGTGTCGAGGTGGCGGCCGGCCAGGCCGTCGCGTCGATCGAGGCCATGAAGATGGAGGCGGCGATCACCAGCCCCGTCGCCGGAGTCGTCGAGCGCGTCGCGATCCCGCGCACGCAGCAGGTGGACGCCGGCGACCTCCTCGTGGTGGTCACGCCGCGATAGGCTGGGTGGCTGATCCCGACAGAGACTGCTCGGGCTGTTGAGATAGGGGCCACAGTGCCAGGTAGTGACGACGGACTCGAGCTGCGCTCGCGCCGTGCGCGAGGCGTGGGCGACGAGTACCACAGTGAGCTCCCGCCGCACACGAACGACGACCTGGCATCCACGCTGCCCGAGAGCCTGAGCATCCAGGTCGATCTGCCGCCCGCACCGCGACCGGAGGCGCCAGCCGACGAGGTCGCCGTGTCGATCCCGGAGGTCCCGGTCGATCCGAGTGTGCTCGCCGGCTCCTCCACGCACTCCGTGCCGATCATCACGCCGTCCGCCCGCTCCACCGCGAACCGCGAGCTCGCGGCGGCCGATCCGGCCGATGCCGGCTTCGCGAACGTGGGCGGCTCCGGCCCGGAATCGCCCAACATGCTCACGGCCGATCGCCTCCTCGAGTCGAATCGCCGCACCCGTCCCGCGCCGGAGGGCGGCTGGAACCGCTTCCTGTACTCGGCGACACTGCACACCGTCAACCGCGGGGACTCTCCGCGGGTGCGGGCACGCAAGGAACTGGATGCCCGCATCCAGCGCCACTTCGCCGGTGGAACGCGCTTCGTCCCCGTCCTCACCCGCAAGGGCGGGGTCGGCAAGACCACAGTCACGGCCCTCCTCGGCATGGCCCTCGCCGATGCCCGCGAGGATCGCACGATCGCGATCGACGCCAACCCCGACCGCGGAACGCTCTCGGAGCGCATCACCCGCCAGACCCGGTCGACCGTGCGCGACGTCGTCAACAAGGCGTCGTCGATCGGCGGCTTCACCGATTTCTCGGCCCTCGTCTCCCGCGACGAGACGCGGCTCGACATCCTGGCGTCCGACACGGACCCCATGCTGTCCGAGGCGTTCAACGCCGACGACTACAACGTCGTGGCCGACCTCACCGCCCGGTTCTACTCCATGGTCCTCACCGACTGCGGCACCGGCATCGTGCACTCCGTGATGCGGGCCACCCTGCAGCGGGCCGACTCCATCGTCATCGTGTCCGGCGGCAGCGTCGACGAGGCCAGGCTCGCATCCGAGACCCTCACCTGGCTCGAGGCGAACGGCTACGGCGACCTGGTGCGCAACGCGATCGTCGCCCTCAACACGGCGACGCAGGGCACCAATCTCGTCAAGCTCGAGGAGATCGAGACCCACTTCCAATCGCGTGTGCGCGAGATCGTGCGCATTCCGTACGACCCCGTGCTCGCGGCAGGCTCGGTCATCCACTGGAAGGACCTGAAGCCACTCACCCGGCACTCCGCCCGCGTGCTCGCAGCGCTCGTCGTCGAGGGTCTTCCCGTCGACCGCAGCCTGTGACGCCACCCTCCGAAGAACGAAGAGTATGACTGACCGTCCCATCCGCCTGTTCGGCGACCCCGTCCTGAAGACCGTCTCCGCCGAGATCGTCGAGATCGACGACGGGGTCCGCCACCTCGTGCAGGATCTCATCGACAGCGTGAAGCTGCCCGGCCGAGCCGGCGTCGCCGCGTCCCAGATCGGCGTCAACCTGCGCGCGTTCAGCTACAACATCGACGGCGACGTCGGCTACATCCTGAACCCCGTGCTGGTCGAGCTGTCGGGGGAGCCGGAACCCGTGGACGAGGGCTGCCTCTCGGTTCCCGGCCTCTGGTATCCGACCATGCGGTACCCGTTCGCCCGCGCCACCGGCATCGACCTCGACGGCCGGGCCATCGAGGTGTCGGGCTCGGGACTCATGGCTCAGGCCCTGCAGCACGAGACGGATCACCTGGACGGTCTGCTGTACCTCGACCGCCTCGACAAGCCCAACCGTCGCGCGGCCATGAAGGAAGTGCGCGAGAGCAGCTGGTTCTAGCGTCCGTACGGCATCGGCGGGTATCGAGCAGGATCCGAGAAGCGCGGTGCACCGGCCCCCGCCTACCGTGACGGAATGACATCCATCGATTCCATCACCATCGACGCCGACGACCCTGCGGCGGCCGAGACCTTCTACGCCACCGCCTTCGGGCTCGGCGACACGATCCGCGTGCGGGCCTCCGACGTGCCGACGACCGGCTTCCGCGGCTTCACCCTGTCGCTCATCGCCGGGCAGCCGGCCGACGTCGCCGCCCTGTTCGACTCGGCGGTGGCGGCGGGTGCCGAGATCATCAAGCCGGTGGAGAAGTCCCTGTGGGGCGTCGGCGGAGTCGTGCGCGCACCGGATGGGACGATCTGGCAGATCGCCACATCGTCGAAGAAGGACGCCGGCCCGGCCACCCGGAAGGTCGACCACGTCGTGCTCCTGCTGGCCGCAGCCGACGTCGCAGCGAGCAAGCGGTTCTACGCCGATCGCGGGCTCCGCGTCGCCAAGAGCTTCGGCACGTACGTCGACTTCGACATGACGGGGAGCCCCGTCGGCCTGGGCCTCTACTCCCGCAAGGCGCTCGCGAAGGCGGCCGGCGTCGCCCCGGATGGCAGCGGTTCGCATCGGCTCGTGATCGACAGCCGGACCGAGCCGTTCACCGACCCCGACGGCTTCGCCTGGGGAGCGGCATCGGCGTGAGCCTGGCGGCCCACACCGATGCGCCGGACGTGGCGGGCGGGCTCAGCCGGCGAGGCTGATGCCCGTGGTCGCCGGTGCCCCGGCGTACATGTCCTCGATGACGTCGGAGAAGTCGGCCAGGATCACGTTGCGCTTGATGCTGAGCTTCGGCGTCAGGTGCCCGCTCTCCTCGGTGAGGTCGATGGCGAGCACCTGGAACTTGCGGATCGACTCGGCCCGGGAGACGCTCTCGTTCGCGACGTCGATCGCACGCTGGATCTCGGCGATGACCACCGGGTTCACGGCGGCCTCGGCGACGGTCATGCCGGCATCCTCACCCGCGTTGTTGAGCCAGACGGGGAGCATCTCGGAGTCGAGGGTCACGAGGGCGGAGATGAACGGGCGACGATCGCCGACAACGATGACCTGGCCGACCAGCGGGTTGGCGCGGATCGGGTCCTCGAGGGCGGCGGGAGCGACGTTCTTGCCGCCGGCCGTCACGATGATCTCCTTCTTGCGGCCCGTGATGGTGAGGAAGCCGTCGGCGTCCAGGGCGCCGATGTCACCCGTCTTCAGCCAGCCGTCCTCGAAGGCGGCCTCCGTGGCCTCGGGGTTCTTCCAGTACTCCTGGAACACGTTGACGCCCTTGACGAGGATCTCGCCGTCGTCCTCGATACGGATCGAGACGCCGGGCAGCGCGGGGCCGACCGTGCCGATCTTGGACTTCGACGGCCGGTTGACCGTCGCGGGCGCCGTCGTCTCCGTCAGGCCGTAGCCCTCGAGGATCGTGATTCCGAGGCTGTGGTAGAAGTGACCGAGCCGCGATCCGAGCGGAGCCGAACCCGAGACGGCGAAGCGTGCGCGACCGCCGAGGGCGGCGCGGAGCTTCGAGTAGACGAGGCGGTCGTACAGGGCGAACTTGACCTTGAGTCCGAACGGAACCTTCCCGCCCTCCTCGATCGCCTTGGAGTGGGCGACGGCCACATCCGCCGCGGCACGGAAGATCTTGCCCTTGCCGCCGGCCTCCGCCTTCTGCTCCGAGCTGTTGTAGACCTTCTCGAAGACGCGCGGAACGGCCAGCAGGAAGGTGGGCTTGAAGCTCCCGAGCGCCGGGAGCAGGAAGCGCGTGTCCGGCTGGTGGCCGACGTGAACGCCGGCGTGCACCGAGAGCACCGCGATGAAGCGGGCGAACACGTGCGCCGTCGTGATGAACAGCAGGGTCGATGCATCCTCGAGCACCTCGCCGAGGCCGATGCGCGCATTGCGGCTGGTCTCGACGAAGTTCGAGTGCGTGAGCACGCAGCCGCGCGGCTTGCCGGTCGAGCCCGAGGTGTAGATGAGGGTGGCGATGTCGGAGCCGACGGCGAGGTTGCGGCGGCGCTCGATCTCCGCATCGGTCACGTCGACGCCGCCGGCGGCCAGCTTGTCGAGGTCGCCGAGGTCGATCTGCCAGACGTTCTGGATGAGGGGGAGTTCGGGGTGCACCTCGTCGAACCTGGCGAAGTTGTCTGCCGTCTCGACGATGATAGAGATGGCACCGGAGTCGGCGAGGTTCCAGCGGATCTGGCTGGGGGAGCTGGTCTCGTAGACCGGAACGAGCACGGCGCCTGCGAACCACATGGCGAAGTCGATGAGGGTCCACTCGTACCGCGTCTTCGACATCAGTCCGACCTTGTCACCGGGCTGGATGCCCGCCGCGACGAAGCCCTTGGCGAGGGCGACGACCTGGGCGTGGAACTCGGCCGTCGTGATCGGGGACCAGCCGTCACCCTTCGGCACGGAGAACAGCACGGCGTCTGGAGCCTCGGCCAGGCGTCCGACCAGCAGGTCGGTCACGTTGGCATCGGGGTCCGCTGGGACGAGAGCGGGCGCGTCGAACTGATTCACGGTATCTCCTTCGGCACCGGGGGATGCGCTTCCTCGCACGACCGGCCGCATTGCCGGCGGTGAGGGGGTACGTGTCCGGTAGAACTTGTTGCATACACTCTACTTGGTGAGTCCCGCGGCCGACGCGAGGACGGCCAACCCAGACCCCCCCCATTCCGCGCGAAAGGTTTCAGCGTGCAGGCAATCGGAATCGACATCGGCGGCACCAAGATCGCCGGAGCGCTCGTCGACGAGTTCGGCACGATCCTCCGGGCCGAACGGGTGCCGACGTCAGCCGACACCGATGCCCTCGAGGACGCCGTGGTCGACATGATCCGCGTGCTCTCCGACGGCGAGGACGTGGCCGCAGCCGGAGTCGCGGCGGCCGGCTTCATCGACGCCGCGCAGTCCACCGTCTACTACGCGCCGAACATCAACTGGCGCAACGAGCCGTTGCGGGAGAAGCTCGAGGCGCGCGTCGATCTTCCCGTGTTCATCGAGAACGACGCGAACGCCGCAGGCTGGGCCGAGTTCCGCTACGGCGCCGGCCGGCTCTACAGCGACATGGTGACCCTCACGATCGGGACCGGCGTCGGCGGAGCCATCGTCGTCGGGGACCGTCTGCTGCGCGGCGGCTTCGGCGCCGGCGCCGAGATCGGCCACATGCGCGTCGTCCCCGACGGACTCCCGTGCGGATGCGGAGCCCGCGGCTGCATCGAGCAGTACGGCTCCGGACGGGCGCTGCTCCGGTTCGCGAACGAGCTCGCCACGGCAGGCGGCATCGGGCAGACCCTCGCCGACGTGCGGGACCGCAACGACGGCCTGACCGGCGAACTCCTCAGCTTCCTCATCGCCGACGGGGACCCGGGCGCCCTCGCGGCCGTGCGCACGCTCGGGCACTGGCTCGGTCAGGCGGCTGCGAGCCTCTCGGCCGTTCTCGACCCGCAGGTGTTCGTCTTCGGCGGCGGCGTCGCAGCCGCCGGCGAGGTGCTGCTCGACCCGATCCGGTCGGCCTACTTCGACCACCTCCCCGCACGCGGCTACCACCCGGAGCCCGAGTTCCTCATCGCCGAGCTCGTCAACGATGCCGGTGTCGTCGGCGCTGCCGATCTCGCCAGGATCAGCGCGACGCGAGCCTGACGGCCGCCGATTCCCCGCAGGGGGCCGAACGCTAGGCTGAGCATTCGAGGAGACGCATGTTCTATTGGGTGATGAAGCACATCGTGGTCGGCCCCATCGTGCTCGGCATCTTCCGGCCGTGGGTGGTCGGCCTCGACAAGGTCCCCGAGAACGGCGCCGTCATCATGGCGGGCAATCATCTCTCGTTCATCGACTCGATCTTCCTGCCGCTCATCATGAGGCGGCGCATGGTGTTCCTCGCCAAGAGCGAGTACTTCACCGGCAAGGGCCTCAAGGGCTGGTTCACGCGGACCTTCCTCACCGCGGCCGGACAGCTGCCGATCGACCGTTCCGGCGGCAAGGCCTCCGAGGCATCCCTCAACACGGGCCTCGCCGTCCTCGCGGAGGGCACCATCCTCGGCATCTATCCCGAGGGGACCCGGAGCCCGGATGCGCGGCTGTACCGCGGGCGCACGGGCGTCGCCCGCATGGTCCTCGAAGCCGGCGTCCCGCTCGTCCCCGTCGTGATGGTCGACACGGAGAAGGTGATGCCGATCGGCACGCGGCTGCCCAAGGTGCGCCGCGTCGGCGTGATCTTCGGCGACCCGCTCGACTTCTCCCGGTTCCAAGGACTCGAGGGCGACCGCTTCGTCCTGCGCAGCGTGACCGACGAGATCATGTACGAACTGGACCGCCTGAGCGGGCAGGAATACGTCGACGTCTACGCGAGTTCCGTGAAGGAGAAGCGGGCCGGCCTTTCGCGATAGGCTTGCCCGAACCGTGCCATGGCACGGATCGCTGCTCGACTACTCAAGGATTGGCCCCCGTGGAAGACCCCACCGAACCGGTTGTGCTCGCAGACAAGTCGGTCATCGAGGGCCTGGACTATTGGCGTGGACTCCCCATCAAGCAGCAACCTGCATGGGGAGACTCCGAGGCCGCCGCTGCGGCATCCGCCCAGATCGCCGCGCTTCCTCCTCTCGTGTTCGCCGGAGAGGTCGACATCCTCCGCACCCGCCTCGCAGCGGCTGCCCGTGGTGAGGCCTTCCTGCTCCAGGGCGGAGACTGCGCCGAGACGTTCGCCGGCGCGACGGCCGACCAGATCCGCAACCGGGTGAAGACCGTTCTGCAGATGGCCGTCGTGCTCACCTACGGCGCATCGATGCCGGTGGTCAAGATGGGCCGCATGGCCGGACAGTTCGCCAAGCCCCGGTCCAGCGACACGGAGACGCGGAACGGCGTGACGCTGCCCGCCTACCGCGGCGACATCGTCAACGGCTACGACTTCACGCCGGAGAGCCGCGCGGCCGACCCGGCCCGTCTGGTGCAGGGCTACCACACCGCGGCATCGACGCTGAACCTCATCCGCGCCTTCACGCAGGGTGGCTTCGCCGACCTGCGCCAGGTGCACAGCTGGAACAAGGGCTTCGCCGCCAATCCCGCCAACCAGCGCTACGAGGGCATGGCGGCCGAGATCGACCGGGCCGTGCGATTCATGGAAGCCTGCGGCGCCGACTTCGAGGCGATGAAGCGCACCGAGTTCTACACCGGCCACGAGGGCCTGCTCATGGACTACGAGCGCCCGATGACCCGGATCGACTCGCGCACGGGCACCCCGTACAACACGTCGTCGCACTTCATCTGGATCGGTGAGCGCACCCGTGAGCTCGACGGCGCCCACGTCGACTTCCTGTCGCGCGTCCGCAACCCGATCGGGGTCAAGCTCGGTCCGACGACCACTCCCGACGACATGCTGGCGCTCGTCGACAAGCTCGACCCGAACCGCGAGCCCGGTCGATTGACCTTCATCACGCGGATGGGCGCCGGCAGGATCCGCGAGGCGCTGCCGCCGCTGCTCGAGGCCATCAAGGCCAGCGACGCCCAGCCGCTCTGGGTCACCGATCCGATGCACGGCAACGGTCTCACGACGCCGCTCGGCTACAAGACCCGTCGCTTCGACGACGTGGTCGACGAGGTCAAGGGCTTCTTCGAGGCGCACCGGGCTGCCGGCACGCACCCGGGCGGCATCCACGTGGAGCTCACGGGTGACGACGTCACCGAGTGCCTGGGCGGATCGGAGCACATCGACGAGGCCGACCTCGCGACGCGCTACGAGTCGCTCTGCGATCCCCGCCTGAACCACATGCAGTCGCTGGAGCTGGCGTTCCTCGTGGCGGAGGAGCTCTCGGCCCGCTGAGTCGTCGCAGGACGTCATTCTCGCCCGCGCATGGCGGGTGCGTCCGCACGGCGGGTGCCAGAACGCGCATCTCGGGCTCGGGGTGCGCGTTCTGGCATCCCTCGGAGCTGCCACCCGTCGGAGCTGCGATCCGTCGCAGCCGGCGTGCACGACGCGGCTGATGAGGTGCGCGTTCTGGCGGCCGCCCCGCATGTGATGGACGGCGGGCGCCAGGCTAGTTGAAGTCGGCCCTGACGGTGCTGCCGCGCTTGGCCTGGGTACCCGCCGCCGGCGTCTGCGAGTTCGAGTTCACGACGTCGCGGAACAGCTCCGGGACGTTGGTGTCGAACCCGAAGCCCGCCTCCTCGAGGATCTGCTGCGCCTGGTTGATGGACTTGCCGCTGACATCGGGGACGACGACGAGGTCGACGCCCTTCGAGACGGTCAGGGTGACGGCGCCGCCGACGCGCAGCGGGTCGGAGGACGGCACGACCGCGATGACGGAGCCGGCGGGGATGTCGTCGTTGAACTCCTCGCTTCCCGGCGTCGCGGTGAGTCCGACCTCTGCGAGCTTCTGCGTGGCATCCGCGACGGTCAGGCCGGTCACGTCGGGCACGGGGCCGACGGAGACGATGAGCGCGATGGCCCCCTTGTCGGGATACTGCGCCGGCAGCGGGTTGCCGTCGGGGTCGACGGCGGCGATGACCGTGCCCGCTGCAGCGTCCGGCGAGAACTGGCCGATGGATTCGCCGACCGTGAAGCGGGCCAGTGCCGTCCTGGCATCCGCCTCGGGCATGCCGGCGACCGCCGGGACATCGAGCATCTCGGGGCCGAGCGAGAGGAAGAGCGTGACGCCCGAGCCGCGGTTGACGAGCTGCCCGGCGGTGGGATCGGTTCCGGATGCGAGTCCGGCGGCGACGGAGACGTCGTACCGGGTGCCCGTCGTCACCTCGAAGCCGGCGTCCGTGAGGATGGCGGTCGCCTCGGCCTCCGTGCTGCCGGCGACGGTGGGAACCGACGCGAGCGAGCCGGGCCCGGCACCGAAGTACCAGCCCGTCGCCCCGGCCAGGGCGGCGACGAGCACGACGAGCGCGAACAGCCAGTAGCCCCGTCTGGCGCGGGCGCGGGTCTTGGTGGCGAGCTCGGTCGTTGCATCGCCCTGCACCGGCCCGGTGCGATGCCGCGCGGCGACGGCGGGGTTCAGGATCTGGGTGGCGTCGTCGCCCGACGCGGCGAGCGCGTTCGGCAGCACCATCGTGGGCTGAACGCCCTCTGCGATGGCGCCGGCGTGATCACGGACCAGCTTCTCGACGTCGCGCAGGCGCTCCAGCATCACGCGGGCGTCGCGCGGGCGATCCTCCGGGTCCCGGGCGGTGGCCCAGACGACGAGGTCGTCGAGTTCCCGCGGCGTGCTCGGCACGCGGGAGCTCGGGCGGGGCACCTGCTCGTTGGCGTGCTGGTAGGCGATCTGCATCGGCGCCTCGCCCACGAAGGGCTGCTCACCGGTGAGCATCTCGTACATCATGATGCCGAGCGCGTAGATGTCGCTCCTGGCATCGGCGACGCCGCGCGTCACGAGCTCGGGGGAGAGGTACGCGATCGTTCCGAGCAGCGCCTGGCCGGTGGCCGTGTTGGCGCTGGCCGCCCGAGCCAGTCCGAAGTCGCCGAGCTTGATGCGGCCGTCGTCGGCGAGCAGCACGTTCTCCGGCTTCATGTCCCTGTGGACGATGCCGGCCTTGTGGGCGGCCGCGAGTCCGGACAGGACGGCAGACATGATGTCGATCGTCTGCTCGGGCGTGAGGCGCCCGTAGTCCTTCAGCAGGTCGCGCAGGGTGATGCCGGGCAGGTACTCCATGACCAGGTAGGCCATGTCGGAGTCCTGGCCCTGGTCGAACACGTTCACCACGTTCGGATGGGCGAGCCGCGCCGCCGAACGCGCCTCCTGCACGAACCGGCTCTTGAACGTGTTGTCGTCGGCCAGGTGGCCGTGCATGATCTTGATGGCCACGCGGCGCTCGAGGCGCAGGTCGGTGGCCAGATAGACGGTCGCCATTCCACCGCGCGCGATGCGCGAGCGCACCTGATACCGACCGTCTATCAGACGGCCGAGCATCGGGTCGGTGGGCGTGACTGTCACCTCGTGATCATACGAACTCGACGTGTCCGAACCCCGTCAAAACACCGGGAAGCACGGCATTGGTACGCCTTCGTGACACCGTGCCGCGCGGTGGAGGTCCGTCAGCCGAGCTGGGCGAGCCAGGCGCGCGCCGACGGCTCCCACTTCGCGTATGCATCGGGGAACGCGGAGATCTGCACGGCCTGCGCAGCCTGCGTGACGGTGAGGGCTTCCCAGCCGGGGATGTCGAGGAGCCCGCGGGTGCGACCAGCGTTCGGATTCGTCGCTCCGCCGAAGAAGGCGTACGCGGCGCGAACCGTGTCCTGCACCTCGTCGGTCGTGCCCCAGCCGGTACTCGGTCGCTGCTGGAACAGGCCGAGGGAGTCGCGGTCGCCGTAGGCGACATTGCGGAGGCCGGATTCCTGGGCGGCAGCCGCCAGGGCGATGACCAGTCCTTGATCACCGACGCCGATCGTGCGCCCGACGCTCACGATCGTCGTCGCATTGGCGCGCATCTCATCGGTGAGCTCGGCGATGCCGCCTGCAGCCACCTGGGCGCGGGCGCCGGACGACGGATCGGGAGCCGGAACCGGTTCGGGCGCCGCGATCGGGGTCTGGACCGCCGCCGGCTCGATGGCGACCACGGGAACGACGATGGTCTGCCCCGGGAAGATGATGCTCGACCACGACAGTCCATTGGCGTCGAAGACCGCCTGCACGCTCACGCCGGCCGCCGCGGCGATGCCGCTGAGGGTGTCGCCCGCGACCACGGTGTGGCTCGACCCGACGATCACAGGCGCAGGCGCAGGTGCAGGTGCGGGTGCAGGCGCCGGCGCAGGAGCGGGTGCGGCCAGGAGAGCGAGAACCTGGCCGGGGAAGATGAGGCTCGACCAGTCCAGCCCGTTGAGGGCGAAGATGTCGACGGTGCGCAGGCCGAAGCGCTCGGCGATGCCGCTCACGGTGTCCCCGCTCACGACCGTGTACTGGGCCGGGGGCGCCTCGATGGTGCGGACTCCGGCCGGAGAGGCGGCCGGGAGCATCGCCCGCTCGGCCGGCGGATGCTGCAGGCGTTTGCTCGGAACGGTGGCTGCCACCGGCGACGTGCCGCCGAGAGTCATGGCGATCGCGCTGGCGATGGCGACGGGTGCGAGAGACATCGGATCCTCCGTCGGGTCTCGGTCATGTCCACGCTGACACAGAACACAACGGGAGTCAATCAGTGGGACTGATGTGACTGTTGTTACGGAAGTGAGATAGGAGCATGGAATCCGCACGCTGTCCGACCGGATCGACTGTTGGAGGCTCCGGCTCCGGCATGGCAGGCTGGGAGCGTGACCGAAGAGATCTCCGAGCAGCGCTGGTTGACCATTCCCGACCTCGTGGAGGTGCTCGGCGTCGGTCAGAGCCGTGTGCGCCGCCTCATCGAGGACCGCCAGCTGGTGGCGGTGCGCCGCGACGGCGTCCTGCAGGTTCCCGCCGCATTCCTCGAGGGTGCCGAACCGCTCCACGAGCTCCGCGGCACGCTCTTCGTGCTGGCGGACGCCGGCTTCAACGACGACGAGGCCGTGGCCTGGCTGCTCGATCACGACGAGATCCTCGACGCCGCGCCGATCGAGGCGTTGCGGGCCGGACGGAAGTCCGAGGTCCGGCGGGTCGCCCAGGCGCTGGCCTGATTTCCACGCCGATCCGTCCGAAGGGACCCGTGCTCTCGGCGCCGTTCGGGCCGCACCGCTCCGGCGGCACCGGCGTCAGGCGGTCCGTCTCGTCACGGTCTCGGCCAGGTCGGCCAGCTCACGTCGCGCGCGCCGCGTCAGCGGCGCATCCGTCATCACCGTGGTCGCCCGGACCACGTGCCGGGCGATGAGCGCCTCGACCTCGTCGACCGCCCCGCTGGCGCGGATCGTCGACTGGAGCAGCTCGATCTGCTGCTCGGTGAGCTCGGGATCCCCGAGGAGCTCGTCGAGCAGTCGTCGCTGACCGGCCGGCATGTTCTCCCTGGCGATCGCGATGAGGACGGTGCGCTTGCCCTCGCGCAGGTCGTCGCCGCTCGGCTTCCCGGTCACCTGCGCATCGCCGAAGACGCCGAGCAGGTCGTCCCGCAACTGGTAGGCCATGCCGAGGGGGAGGCCGAAGGTCCGCAGCGCCGCGAGCTGCGCGTCGGTTCCCCCGCCGACAGCGGCACCGATCACCAGCGGGGCGAGCACGCTGTACTTCGCCGACTTGTAGGTGATGACGGTCTCGGCGCGGGACCGGAACTCGGCCTCCTCCCGCGTCGGCCACGCGCGCTCCTCGAGGATGTCGAGGTACTGCCCTCCCGTGACCTCCGTGCGCATCCGATTGAACTCCAGCCTCGTGCGCCGGGCCGCCGTGCGGTCCTCGACCAGGCTCAGCGCCTCGTCGAGCAGTTCGTCGCTCCAGCCGAGGAGGAGGTCGCCGTGCAGGACGGCGGCTGCGCGACCGAACCCCGCCGCGTCTCCCGCCCAGCCCGATTCTGCGTGCAGTGCCTCGAACAGGCGGTGCGCGGACGGGGCGCCTCGACGGGTGTCCGAGTTGTCGATGATGTCGTCGTGCACGAGCGCTGCGGCGTGGAAGATCTCGAGGGCGGCGGCCACGCCGACCACGGCGCTCAGGTCGGGCGTCTCCGCATCGTCGGCGAACGGATCGAAGGAATCGCTCTCGCCGGAGACGGACTGCCAGCCCCAGTAGCAGAACAGGGCGCGGAACCGCTTGCCACCGCTGAGAAAGCGCCGAGAAATTTCGACCAGCGGGGTGAGTTCCGGACTGATTGACGAGAGAATCAGAGAACGATCCGATACGAACTCATCGATGCGTGCCTGAACGAGATCCGCGAGTCGAGTGCTTTCTGCCACTTGCCTAGCCTAGCTTTCACCACCGGCGCTAGACTTTGAGCCGTATCTCGCTGATCCCGAGTGCGAAGGGAATTGAGATGCCGCTTTCAGAGCAAGAGCAACGACTCCTCGATGAGATGGAGCGCAGTCTCTATCACAATGATGCCGACTTCGTGTCGACCGTCGGAGCGCACCGTGGCCGGCCCAACTACCGTGCCATCGTGCTGGGTGTCCTCGTCGCCGTCGCCGGCCTCGCCGGCCTGATCGCCGGAGTGGCGCTCAACCTGCTGCTCCTCGGCATCGGCGGGTTCATCGTCATGTTCGCCGGCGTCCTGCTGGCCATCACGCCCAGCCGCCGGGCTCCGGTCCCCGAGGAGCTTCCCACCACCACGAAGAAGGCGACGTCGTCCAGTCGCGGTTTCATGGACCGTCTCAACGATCGTTGGGACCACCGCCAGGACGGGCAGGGCTGACCTCCCCTCCCTCCTCCTCCACCCTTTCGGGCCGATCCTTCGGGATCGGCCCTTTTTTCGTGCCCGCGGGGCACACGTGCTGGAAATCCACTCCATTTCCCTCCACCGCTGAGATCCCTGTGATTTCGCGCGAGGCTGCCCCCGATTCGGGGCAGAATCGAGCGATGTAGGAGACTTGTGGAAGGTTGTGGAGTAAAGTGGAGCAACACCGCAACCGTGGCCGGATGAGTGGGGGTGAAGATCGTGTTCCTGGGTACCTATGCGCCGAAGCTGGACGAGAAGGGGCGCGTCATCCTGCCCGCGAAGTTCCGCGACGAGCTCTCCACCGGCGTCGTGGTGACCCGGGGCCAGGAGCACTGCATCTACGTCTTCTCCGCCCGCGAGTTCGAGGACCTGCACGACAAGATCCGCCAGGCCCCCGTCACGAGCAAGACGGCCAGGGACTACCTGCGCGTGTTCCTGTCCGGCGCGAGTGCCGAGACCCCCGACAAGCAGAACCGCGTGACCATCCCGGCCAACCTGCGCAGCTACGCCGGCCTCGAGCGCGACCTCACCGTCATCGGAGCAGGCAGTCGCGTCGAGATCTGGGACACGACGGCATGGGAGACCTACCTGGCCGAGCAGGAAGCCACCTTCGCGAACACGACCGAGGAGGTGATCCCGGGACTCTTCTAGTTCCTGTTCCCCGACTCCCAGCCGGCCACGCTGACACACTTCCCCGGTGCCAGACCGACCGGATGGGGATCAGGGGACAGGAGCCACCCGGCTCTCATGGACCTGAACGACATCCACACCCCCGTCATGCTCGAGCGCTGCGTCGAGCTCCTCGCCCCGGCGATCGGCGCCCCCGGCGCGATCCTGGTCGACGGCACCCTCGGCATGGCCGGCCACGCCGAGGCCTTCCTCCAGCGTTTCCCCGAACTCACCCTGGTCGGCCTCGACCGGGACCTCGACGCCCTCGCCATCGCGAGGGAACGCCTGGCGCCCTTCGCGGACCGGGTGCGGTTCGTGCACACCGTCTACGACGAATTCGTCGAGGCCCTCGACTCGGTCGGGATCACCCGGGTCGACGGCATCCTCTTCGACCTCGGAGTCTCCTCGCTGCAGCTCGACCGGGTCGAACGCGGCTTCTCCTACTCGAAGGACGCCCCGCTCGACATGCGGATGGACGCCACCAACGAGCTCACCGCCGAGCGGGTGCTCGCCGAGTACTCGGAGGCCGACCTCCGCCGCATCTTCTACGAGTACGGCGAGGAGAAGCTCTCCGCCCGCTACGCGAAGGCGATCGTGCAGGCCCGCGCCACGACACCGCTGGTGCGCTCGGCCGAGCTCGTGAAGATCATCACGGATGCGACCCCCGTCGCCGTCCAGCGCCAGGGGCACCCGGCCAAGCGCGTCTTCCAGGCGCTGCGCATCGAGGTCAACCAGGAGCTCGCCGTGCTGGAGCGCGCGATCCCCGCTGCCCTGTCCACCCTCCGCGTCGGAGGTCGGATCGCGGTCGAGAGCTACCAGTCCCTGGAGGACCGCCTGGTCAAGCGCGCCCTCGCCGCAGCGTCCAGCTCGAGCGCGCCTGCGGGCCTCCCGGTCGAGCTGCCGGAGCACCGACCCGAATTCAAGCTCCTCATCCGCGGCGCCGAACTCGCCACGGACGAGGAGAAGGCCATCAATCCCCGAGCGACACCCGTCCGACTGCGCGCAGCCGAGCGAGTGAGGAGCGCAGAATGAACGACACCCTCGCCCGGGCCCCCTACGTCCCGGTGTGGAGTGCCATCGCAGAACCGCTCGGCCGCCCCGAACGGGACGCCGCCGAGCAGCAGACGCCGTGGATCACGGTCGCGCCGACCCGCGACCAGCGCCGGGCACGACCGCGGCTGTTCTACGCCGTCCTCGCCTGCGCCGGAGTCGCCGCCATCTTCGTCGCCAAGCTGCTCCTCAGCGTCGCTTTGTCGCAGGGCGCGTACGAGACGGCGCGCGCCGAGGTGGCGCTGACCGAGCTCCAGCACAGCATCCAGGCGCTCGGGGAGGACCTCGATCGCGTGAAGAGCCCGCAGTACCTCGCCGAGAACGCAGCGGCCCTCGGCATGGTGACCAACGCGCACCCCGCCTACCTCCGACTCTCCGACGGCGCCGTGCTCGGCCAGCCGCAGGCGGCGGACGCGGCGACGGGAGGGGCGGGGAACGCCGTTCCGAACGCACTCCTCGACGGCGTGC
>JBEVEO010000123.1:0-6760 GCA_040512695.1 Leifsonia sp.
TCGACCGCGGACTTCGTCCGGTCCTCAGCGGGCAGAGGGGAAAGTCAGCGGGCGGTCACGCTGCGCGCAACCACACCGCCGACTCACCGGCCAGTCGACCTCCGACGAGCGGGGCGCTCGCAATGAGCACCTCACCCGCGGGCAGCGCGACCGGCTCGGTACCGAAGTTCAGTACGATCTCCCAGCCGTTCGGGCGGCGGAAGTGCAGAACGTCGGCACGATCGGTGGTGACCCACTCCAGTTCCTCTGCACCCTGCAACGCGTGTCGCAGGGCCAGGGCGTCGCGATACAGCGACAGGGTCGAGGCCGCGTCTGCAGCTTCGGCCTCGACGGACGAGTCGCCGAACCAGGAAGGCTGGGGCAGGTGCGCCGACTCGGCGCCGAAGCCGAACGAAGACCCGTCGCGCGTCCACGGGATGGGCACACGGCATCCGTCGCGCCCGATGTCGATGCCCGGGTTGCGGAAGAACGCGGGGTCCTGGCGCTCGGCCGCGGGAATCTCGGCGACCTCGTGCAGGCCGAGCTCCTCGCCCTGATAGACGTAGGCGGAGCCGGGCAGCGCGAGCATGAACAGCGAGGCCGCCCGCGCACGGCGGAGTCCCTGCTCACGATCGAGCACCGGCGTCACTCCTCCTGAGAGCAGCCACTGCGAGCCGTGCTTCTCGTCGATGCCCGAGCGCGGCGGCAGGCCGTAGCGGGTCGCGTGACGCACGACATCGTGGTTCGAGAGCACCCACGTCGTCGATGATCCGGATGCCGCGGCCAGGGCCAGGTTCGCCGTCACGATCGAGCGGAACTCGGCCGCGTCGAACTCCGACTCGAGCAGGTCGAAGTTGAAGGCCTGGCCGAGACCGTCGGGGCTGGCGTAGCGAGGACGCCGCGAGGAATCCACCCAGGCCTCGGCGACGGCCGTGCGCGGAGGCGTGTAGCTGTCGAACACCCGGCGCCACTCGGCGTAGATCTCGTGCACCTCGTCGCGGTCCCAGAGCGGGTGACCGCCGTCCTTGGGCATGGCGTCCATCTCGGCCTGCGTCGGCAGCTCGGCGTCCAGCCGCTTGGCCAGGCCGTGCGCCACGTCGATGCGGAAGCCGTCGACCCCGCGATCCGACCAGAAGCGCAGCGTCGTCAGGAAGTCCTCGTGCACCTCGGGGTTGTCCCAGTTGAGGTCGGGCTGCTCGGTGGCGAAGTAGTGCAGGTACCACTGGCCGTCGCCGACCGGCTCCCACGCCGGGCCGCCGAACGCGCTGGTCCAGTCGGCCGGGGGCAGCGATCCGTTCGGGCCCAGGCCGTCTCGGAAGATGTACCGCGCCCGCGCCGCCGAACCGGCAGGCGAGGCCAGAGCCTCGACGAACCACTCGTGGCGATCCGAGGTGTGATTCGGAACGATGTCGACGATGATCCGGATGCCGGCCCCGTGCAGGGCATCCACCATCGCGTCGAAGTCGGCCAGGGTTCCGAGTCGCGGGTCGACGTCCCGGTAGTCGTCGACGTCGTAGCCGCCGTCGGCCAGCGCCGAGGGATAGAACGGACTCAGCCAGACGGCGTCGATCCCGAGGTCGCGCAGGTAGGGAACGCGCGCCGTGATCCCGGGCAGATCGCCGATGCCGTCGGCGTTCGCGTCGGCGAAACTGCGGGGGTAGATCTGGTAGACGGCGGCCTGGCGCCACCAGGTGGCGTCATCGGCGAGGGGGGTCGTGACGGTGGTCTCGAGCACGTCGGTCATGGGCGGGTGGGGTTCCTTCCGGTGGGGTGGAGCATGGGCTGGACGAGAGGAGCGGTCATCCTTTCACAGCGCCCTGCGTGACGCCTTCCATCACCCAGCGCTGCGTGAAGAGGTAGACGACGATGGCGGGCGCCATGGCCATGAGGTAGGACGCGAAGGAGACGTTGTAGTTCGTGCTGAACTGCGTCTGGAAGATGTTCTGGATCACGGGCAGCGTCTGCTGCGCGGAGTCGGCGATGATGAGCGACGGCATCATGAAGTCGTTCCACGACGCCAGGAAGGCGAAGATCGCGACGGTGGCGCTCATCGGTGCGAGCAGCGGGAAGATCAACTTCCAGAAGGTCTGCCAGGTGGTGGCGCCGTCGATCCGTGCGCTCTCCTCCAGCTCGAGGGGGATCGACCTGAGGAAGGCCGTGAACAGCAGGATGCTGAACGAGAGCTGGAACATGATGTGCAGGATCGTGACGCCCACGGGGTTGGCGAGACCGAGCAGTCCGGTCAACTGGATCTGGGGGAGCGCGACGACGGTGAACGGCAGGAAGAGCGCGGCCAGCAGGTAGAAGAACGACCAGCGGAAGAACCGGCGGTCCCAGTTGCGGGCGATGGCGTAGGACGCGAGGGCGCTGAGCAGCACGGTGCCGATCACCGTCCCCGCCGTGATCAGAACCGAGATCGTGAACGAGACGGGGAAGTTCGTCAGCTCCCACGCCTTCGCGAAGCCCGAGAAGTCGATCGGCGACGGGAGGGAGAAGGCGTTCCCGTCGACGGCCTGGGCGCCGGTCTTCAGCGACATCGACACCGTCACGTAGAGCGGAACCAGCACGGTGACGGCGCACAGGATGAGGATGATCATCACGGACCAGTTGGTGCGTTCCTGGCCGACCCGGCCTCGGGTCGGGCGGGTCGTCGCCGACGCCTCCCGGGCTGTCCTCTTCGCGTCGCCGAGCGGGACGCTCGCTGCTGTCTGGGTCATGCGAGTGCCGCCTTTCCGCGGGTGATCCGGAGTTGGATGAGCGAGATGACGATGGCGATCACGAAGAAGATGGTGGCGTTCGCCATCTGATAGGCGTAGTCGCCACCGGTGAATCCGGTGAAGATCGTCATCGCGATGCTGCGGGTCGAGGTGCCCGGACCGCCGTTGGTGAGGCCGACGATCACCTCGTAGGCGTTGAGGTAGTTCTTGAACCCGAGGATCACATTGATGACCACGTATCCGGCCACGAGGGGGAGCGTGACCGACCAGAGCTGGCGGAACGGCTTGGCGCCGTCGATGGCCGCCGCCTCGTAGACCTCGCCGGGGATCGACAGCAGGCCGGCGATGTAGATGAGCAGCGTGCCCGGGATCGACTGCCAGGCCGTGACGATGACGATCGAGATCCAGGCGAGGTCGGGGTTGGCGAGGATCGATTCCTGCAGCGGGCCGATGCCGACTGCCGTCGCGAAGGCCGGCAGCGAGTTCGAGAACAGGAAGTTGAAGACGTAGGCGATGACGATGCCCGAGATGACCATCGGGATCACGAACACCGCCCGCAGCGCCGTCTTCGCCTTGATCTGCGCGGTGAGCCCGACGGCCAGCAGGAAGGCGACCACGTTCACCAGCAGCACCGTCACGATGGCGAAGCCGAAGGTGAAGAGGTAGCTGGAGAGGATGGCCGGGTCGGAGAACACGGCGATGTAGTTGGTGATGCCGATGAACTCCCAGTCTCCGAAGCCGATGAAGTTCGTGAAGCTGTAGAAGATGCCGAGCAGCGCCGGAACCGTGATGGCCAGGGTGAACAGCACGAGCGATGGGACGAGGAACAGGTAGTAGATGCGGTCGACGCTCTGCCTGCGGCGCGCGCTCCTGCCCGATGTCGGTGGCGCGGTCGTCGTCGGGGCGCGATCGGCGGATGCGGCCGTCCGACCCGTCGAAGCGGCTGGGGATGCGGTGGTTGTCATGGTCTGCTGTCCTCTCGGGTCGTCTCAGCCACGCAGCGCGAGTCGCGCCCAGTCGGCGTCGAGTCGGCGCAGCGTCGCGTCCACGTCGGCGCCCGTGGCGATGGCCTGGATGTAGTTGTCTGTCGGGATGCTGAGCGGCACGAACTTCGACGCGCCCTGGTAGAACCGGCCATCGTCGTAGTACTCCTGCATCCCGAGGATGCGCTCGTCCGTCGCCGGCGCCGCGTCCACGGTCGTTCCGAAGCCCAGGAACTCGGCGTTGTACTCGTCGAGGGTGTCCTGCTCCATCAGGTACGACACGAAGGTCTTGGCCGCCTCCTTCTCCGTACTCGCCTCGGGCACCCACAGGGCGAGATCGAGGTTCACCCTCACCTTGAGGTCGTCGGGGTCGTCGGTCACCGGCAGCGGGAAGGTGCCGAGTTCCAGGTCTGGGTCGGTCTTCGCGATCTCACCGAGGGCCCACGGACCCTGCATGTACATCGCAGCCTCGCCCTTCGCCATCGCCACGTTGCCATCGCCGTAGCTCCGGCTCGCCGCGTTGTCGTTCGAGTACCCGGCGAGTTCGACCATCCGTTCGACGGGTTCCTTCAGCGTCTTCTCGAAGGAGACGTCGGAGTCCGGTCCCACCTCGGTGCCCAGCTCATCGAGCTCCTCGTAGAACCCGGCGACGTCGATGGAGCCGCCCACCGTGTAGTCGAACAGCCCCTGCCCCACAGACCAGGGCTCCTTGAAGGTGCTGTAGATGGGCGTGATGCCGGCGGCTTCGAAGGTGTCGCAGGCGGCGATGAGCTCATCCCAGGTCGTCGGCACGTCGACGCCGTTCTCCTCGAACAGCTCGACGTTGTAGATGACGGATGCCGCAGCCACCGAGTACGGGAGAACACTCGTGCGGCCGGGATACGTGGCGTACTGGTCGACGAGCTCCTGCACGTCGGGGCGGATGCGCTCGGCCACCGGGAGATCGGAGAGGTCGGAGAGGGCACCGCGTTCCATGAAGCGCGCCATCTCCTCGTTGTAGTTCAGCAGTCCGACGTCGGGCGGGTTGCCGCGGAGGAATCCGGCTGACAGATTCGACGCCGTGTCGAGGGTCACGCGCACGTCCGACTGCTCGGCGTTGAACTTCTTCGTCAGCTCCCGGAAGTAGGGGATCGCCTCCGGCTTGCTCATGTGGAACGTGATGTCGGCCGGTCCGCCGGAGTCGGCGGCACACCCGCCGAGACCGAGCGTGAGACCGACCGCCACCGAGAGCGTGACCGCCGTCCGAGAGCGCCACCGGCGCCGTTCCATCTGCCGTTCTGATCCGTGGGGCACGTCGCTGTCTCCCTGTGTCCGTCGGCGGCACGCCAGCGTGCCGCATCCGTGGCCATAAATTTAGAGTGTAGATTTACTTGGTGTAGGAAATACTGAAGCATCCTCGAGGAAAGGTCAAGGGCTTGCTGGAATCGGTCGCGGCGAACTCCCCCACGATGCTGCGCCGCCGCAACGCCGACGTGGTGCTGCGCTTCGCGTGGGGCGGGCAGGCCTTCACGGCCAGCGATCTGATGGCTCACACCGGTCTCACCCGCTCGACCGTCATCGGAGTCTGCGACGAACTGGTCGACCGCGGCTGGCTCGACGAACTCGACGACGCCCGCAGCGTCGGCGAGTACAGCAAAGGGCGGCCGGCGCGACGTTATTCACTCCGCGCGGATGCCGCCGGCGTGGTCGGCGTCGACGCGGGGCGCCACAGGGTCACGGCCACCGTGGCCGACCTGCGGGGAAACGTTCTGGGAACGGCCGACCGGGCCATCGCCGACGACGCCAGCGGCGAGGAGCGGCGAGCCATGGTGACGGCGGTGATCGACGACGCCGTCGCCGCCGCGGGTGTGCGTGGCGACGGAGTGCGCGCGATCTGCGTCGGAGTTCCCGCGCCGACGGATGCCGCAGGCGCATCGCCGGACGCCGACGGCTTCTGGTCGCTCTCCAACCCCGATTTCACGGGGCTGCTCGCCGACGACAGGCGCCTCGTCGTCGTCGACAACGACGCCAACCTGGCCGCGATCGCCGAGGGTGCCGAACTCGATGGGCACGGCGTCGGCGTCGACTCGTTCATCACCCTCCTGTCGGGCGAGCGCCTCGGCGGCGGAATCGTCCTCGACGGCCATCTGCTGCGCGGCGTGCGCGGCGGCGCCGGCGAGATGCGCGTGCTCGACCACGTCGACGGCGTCGGCTCCGCCGATGGTGCCGCCGTGCTGATCCGCGAGTGGTCTCGGGAGGCCGTCGCGGCCGGTTCCGTGCCGCGGGCGAGCGTGCTGCGGCACGCCGAGCTGCCCGAGTTCGACGCCCGGGACGTGCTCGATGCCGCCGGCACGGGCGACGTCGGCGCCATCGAGATCACACGGCGCCTCGCCGACAGGTTCGCGCGCATCTGCGTCGTGCTCGGCGAGCTGCTCGATGTGCAGCGCATCATCATCGCCGGCGCGATGGCCGAGCCCCTCGAGTCGGTGCTCGACGCCGCGCGCGTCGCCATCGACGGCTACGACGATCCGACCTCCCCCGAGCTGGTCGGCTCGCGTCTCGGCGCCGACGTCGTGAGCCTCGGCGCCGTGCACCGCGCCATCACCGCCGTCCGGGAGAGCGCGCTCGACCTGACGCTCTGACTACTGAGAGCGGATGCTCCTCAGTGCCCGTGCCCGTGTCCGGGCGAATCGAACCGCACCTCCATCGGCCGACGCTCCGCCAGCCCCGTCCACCGGTCGGCATCGAAGGTGAACTCGGCTACGGCGCAGGTCGGCATGGCCGCGATGGCCTCCGCCCCGCGGTCCATCGTGAAGTGGGCGGCCAGGTCGCTCATGCCCGGGTCGTGCGCGACCACCACGACCGTGGAACTGGAGGCGTCGGCGGCAGCATCCGTCTCGTCCAACTCGGCGACGACGTCGAGCATCGTCGCCGGCGACGCCCCGTAGAGCCGATCGAGCACGCGGATGCGATCCCGCGCGTAGCCGAGTTCGTCGGCGATGATCGTGGCCGTGGTGAGCGCCCGCACGGCACTGCTCGAGAACACCACGTCGGGCGCGAGGCCGCGCTCCTGCATCCGTCGGCCCATCCGGGGAGCGTCCC
>JBEVEO010000141.1:0-12254 GCA_040512695.1 Leifsonia sp.
TGTCCCCCGTTGCCGGGTTCCTGGCGGTGCTCGGTATTGAGTTGTGACGTGCTGGTGGTGCGACCTGCGGTCTAACCCTGGCGCTGCTTGTGGCGCGGGTTGCTCTTGCAGATGACCATGACGCGGCCGTTACGGCGGATCACCTTGCAGTGGTCGCAGATGGGCTTGACGCTGGGGTTGACCTTCATTGATTTTCCTTTTCGCTGTCCTCGTACCCGTCCCCTGCCAGGCAGGTTGATCGGACGGGCCGTTACTTACAGCAGCCGTTACTTGTAGCGGTAGACGATCCGGCCGCGTGTCAGGTCGTACGGGCTCAGCTCCACGATCACGCGGTCCTCGGGGAGGATGCGGATGTAGTGCTGGCGCATCTTCCCTGAGATGTGTGCCAGAACCTTGTGCCCGTTCGTGAGCTCCACGCGGAACATCGCGTTGGGCAGAGCTTCGACAACCGAGCCTTCGATCTCGATGACGCCGTCTTTTTTGGCCATAGCCTCTTCGTCGCTAAAAGTGTTGGATGCTGGTCGTGCGGATGGTGTCCACCTGACGGAACTCAGACGTTCAGCAGGCATGCGTCAACGGACGCAGGACACCAAAGATCAATCTTATGCCATTGCCGGGCAATTCGCGAATCACGCGCTACACTCGCCGCTCGCCCGGCACCGCTCACTTCCGCGCGGCGACGATCTCCCTCAGATCCTGGAACAGCGGATGCTCCCGCTCGATTCCCATGACCGCCTCGACGAACCCCTCGGGAGACTCCGACGCGAGCAGTCGGTGCATCTCGACGCTCTGCTCGTCGTCGGGCACGTCGAACTGGAGGACCGCGTTGACGGCCTCGACGATGGCGCTCGTCGGCAGGCCGCGCTCGGCGAGTTCGGCCGCCGGGCCGATGAAGCGCTCGTGCCTGCCGAGCTTCCGCAGCGGCTGGCGACCCACGCGCTCGACGGTGTCGGGGAGGGACGGATTGGCGAACCGGCGCAGGATCTTCTCCCGGTAGGCGCGCTGCACCTCCGGGTCCACCTGGTGCTTCGCGACGAGGAGGGTCGACGTCTCCTGCAGCACCCGGGTGGCGATCTCCGCGACGTCGGGGTCTGCGAGCGCGTCGGCGAGCTTCGTGTACCCGGCCGCCGCGCCGAGGTACGCCACGGTGGCGTGCCCGGTGTTGACCGTGAAGAGCTTCCGTTCGATGAAGGGGAGGAGGTCGTCCACGAAGGTGGCATCGGGGATCGACGGCACGTCGTCGCCGAACGGCGGCTTCTCGATCACCCACTCGAAGAACGACTCGACGGTGACGTCGAGCCCGGCGTCCGGGTCCTGCCCCGGCACGATCCGGTCGACCGCGGTGTTGGCGAAGACGGCGCGGTGCAGGCTGTGCCGCCATTCGTCCTGGCCCATGGCGGATGCGACCTCGTCGCGCAGGAGGTCGGTCGCGTTGATGGCGTTCTCGCATGCCATCACCTGCAGGGGTGGAAGCTCGGGAGGGCGGCGCCGGATCGCCTCGGCGATGTGCGGTGCGATGAAGCGCAGGATCGTGGGCCCGACCGCCGTCGTGACGATCGCGGCCGTCGCGAGCTCGTCGCGCAGCTCCTCCTCCTGCGTGGCGCTGTTGAGGGCTCGGAAGCCGTCGACCACCCGGGTGGCCGGCTCGTCGCCGACCTCGTGCACGGTGTAGCTCGGTGCAGCGGCGAGCGCATCGATCAGCTCGGCGTTGACGTCCGCGAACACCAGCTCGTAGCCCGCGTCGTGGAGGATGAGCCCCACGAACCCGCGGCCGATGTTGCCGGCGCCGAAGTGGACGGCCTTCATGACTCGTTGACGTCGGAGAGGGCGGCGTACAGCTCGTCCGCCGTCGACATCCCGAGCAGTCGCTCCACCTCGTCCTCGTCGGAGAAGATGATCGCGATCTTGGACAGGATCTCGAGGTGCTCGTTGTCGATGCCGGCGATGCCGACCACGAAGCGCACCTCGTCGCCGTTCCAGTCGATCGGCTCCGTGTACCGGGTGAAGGAGAGGCCCGACCGCTTGATGGACTCCTTGGCGTCGTTCGTGCCGTGCGGGATCGCCAGGTAGTTGCCCATGTAGGTGGACACCGAGCCCTCGCGCTCGAGCATCGAGTCGACGTAAGCCGTGTCGACCGCCCCGACCTCCACGAGCACTCCTCCCGCGGCCCGGATGGCGTCATCGCGGCTCACCGTGCCGACCGCGATCCGCACCGCACCGGGCGCCAGGATCTGTTCACTCATCGCTTCTCCCCCATCTCGTCCATGTCCATCGAATCACCTCGCGCGCCCCGCGCACAGTGCGGATGCCGCTCCCGATCGCCCGGTCGCGGCATCCGCGCCGGTCAGCGAACGCCCTCGCTCTCCAGCAGGTCCACGATCTCCTCGTACTTCGGGGAGTTCATGAAGTTCTCGACCGAGACGTGCAGCGCGTTCGGCGACTGCTGCTTGGCTCGCTCGGTGAGATCCTTGTGCGTGACGACGAGGTCGACGTCGTCGGTGAGGTTCGCGATCGACTTGTTCGTGACGCTCACGCTGTCGATCCCCGCCTTCTTGATCTTGTTGCGCAGCACGGTCGCACCCATCGCGCTCGACCCCATGCCGGCGTCGCACGCGAAGATGATGGTGTGGATCGGCTTCCGCTGGAAGACGGCGGCCTCGCCCTCGTCGACGAGACCCGCTCCCGCAGCGGCGCTCGCGCCGGCCAGTCCGCTCAGCACGTCGCTCGACTTGCCCTTGTTGGCCTCGGTCAGGGCGATCGCCATGCCCAGGTCGCCGGCGCCGGCGGTCGCGAGGTCGCGCTTGCGACTCGCCCTCAGGATGATCGACGCGACCACGAAGGACACCGTTGCCGCCAGCACGACCGACAGGATGACGCCGACGTAGCTGCCCGACGCGGTCTGCAGGATGATGGCGAAGATGCTGCCAGGCGATGCCGGCGCTCGCAGTCCCGTCTGGAAGATGACGTTCGTGGCGACGCCCGTCATGCCTCCCGCGATGACGGCGATGACCGTGAGCGGCTTCATCAGCACGTACGGGAAGTAGATCTCGTGGATGCCGCCGAGGAACTGGATGATGATCGCTCCCGGCGCGCTCGCCTTGGCCATGCCGACGCCGAAGAACGTGAACGCCAGCAGCAGCCCGAGTCCTGGACCGGGGTTGGCCTCGATGAGGAACAGGATGCTCTTGCCGGTCTCCACCGACTGCTGGGTGCCGAGCGGGGTGAACACGCCCTGGTTGATCGCGTTGTTGAGGAAGAGGATCTTCCCCGGCTCGACCAGGAGGGACAGGAGCGGGAGCAGGTGCATCGACGTCAGCCAGTTCACGGCCGTCTCGAGCAGGCCGCTCAGCCACTGGACGGCGGGGCCGAAGGCGAAGAACCCGAGGATGGCCAGCAGCATGCCGACGATGCCGGCCGAGAAGTTGTTCACCAGCATCTCGAAGCCGGCCTTGATCTTGCCCTCCCAGATGCTGTCGACCTTCTTCATGACCCAGCCCGCGAACGGACCCATGATCATGGCGCCGAGGAACATGGGGATGTCGGTGCCGACGATGACGCCGACGGTCGCAATGGTCGCGACGACGCCGCCTCTGGTGTCGTAGACGAGTCGCCCGCCCATGTTGGCGATGAGCAGCGGCAGCAGGTAGGTGATCATCGGGCCGACGAGCCCGGTGTTCTCCGTGCCATCCGGACTGGGGAACCCGCCGAGCACGGGGACCGGGGTCCACCCGGTCTTGATGAAGAAGGCCGTGATGAATCCCCACGCGATGAACGCGGCGATGTTCGGCATGATCATCCCGGACAGGAACGTGCCGAACTTCTGGATGGCGACCCGGCCGCCTCCTGACTTCTTCTCCGACGTCGTTGTCATGTTGGTGCCTCTCCCTATGGGGTGGCGGACGCCGGGAGGCGCCCTGCTGTGCGTTCGGCCGCGACGGACTTCGCGGCCGCTTTCGCCTCCGGCGCGCCATCGGCGGCCAGGGCGGCCTCGGCGAGCGCCACGGCGTCGTCGAGAGTGAATCGCGCGAGGGACGCGCGCACGTCGGCGAGGGCCGACGGAGACATGGAGAGCGTGGTCGCCCCGAGGCCGACGAGCACGACCGCCAGCAGCGGATCGGCAGCGGCCTCCCCGCAGATGCCGACCGGCTTGCCCGTCGCGCGTCCTGCAGCGCCCACCTCGGCGACGAGGCGCAGCACCGCGGGATGCCACGGGTCCTGGAAGTTGGCCACGGTGCCGAGCAGGCGGTCGGCAGCCATCGTGTACTGGGTGAGGTCGTTGGTGCCGATGGAGGCGAAGTCGGTCTCCCGCAGGACGCGGTCGGCGAGCAGTGCAGCGGATGGCACCTCCACCATGACCCCGGCCGTACGGATGCCGAGCTCCTTCGCGAGCGCCGTGAAGTACCGGGCCTCCTCCACGGTCGCCACCATCGGCGCCATCACCCAGAGTTCGGCATCCGGTGCCGCGTCGGCTGCAGCCAGAGCCGTGAGCTGCTCGCGCAGGATGGTCTCGGTGTGGCGGAGGGCCCGGATGCCGCGCAGCCCGAGCGCCGGGTTCTCCTCCGGTGCATCGTTGAGGAAGGACAGCGGCTTGTCGGCTCCCGCGTCCAGGACCCGTGCGACCACCTTCCTGCCGCCGAATGCGCTGAGGAGCTTGGTGTACTGCTCCTGCTGTTCGCGCACCGTGGGCGCCGACTGGGAGTCGAGGAACAGGAACTCGGTGCGGAACAGCCCGACGCCCTCGGCGCCCGCGGCGACGGCCTCGGCCGCACCTGCTGCGGACCCGAGGTTGGCGAGCAGGGGAACTGCAGTGCCGTCGGCGAGGGAACCGGGACCGATCGGCGCGGCAGCGCGCTGGGCGCGCTCGGCGATGCGCTGCCTGGCGTCCGCCAGCTGCTCCTCCGTCGGCGAGGCGATCACGATGTCGCCCGCCGCGTCGACGATGACCTGGTCGCCGTCGCCGAGGGTCCCGGCGTCCGCGGCGCCGACGACCGCGACGATCGACTTCTCGCGGGCGAGGATGGCGGTGTGCGATGTCGGTCCGCCGTCGGTGGTGATGAGGCCGAGCACCTGGTCGAGGTCGAGGAGGGCGGTGTCGGCTGGAGCGAGATCGCGGGCGACCAGGACGAACGGGTGCCCGGGATTGGGGATGCCGGGGGCCGGGAGTCTCAGCAGGTGCGCGATGACGCGCTGCGAGACGTCGTCGAGGTCCGTCGCCCGCTCCGCCATGTAGCCGCCCATGCCGATGAGCAGGTCGCGGAAGGAGGCGAAGGCCTCGTACACCGCGCGCTCGGCTGTCTTGCCGTCGGCGAGCCGCGCGGTGATGTCGTCGGCGAGGGTCACGTCCTCGGCCATCATCGCCTGCGCCTCGAGGATGTCGCGGGCGGCGCCGCCCGCCTGGGTGCCGCGGCGCTGCAGCTCGGCCGCCACGACCGAGAGCGATGCCGTGGCACGTTCGCCCTCGCGCGCCGGATCGAGGTGACTGGGTCGGTCGACCGGTTCCGGCAGCGGTTCCGCCATCCGGGCGACGGGACCGATCGCCACCCCTTCACCGATTCCGATGCCGTGCAGTTCCATCACTCGTCCTCCATCCGTGAGGGGGAGGACGCTCGCGCGGAGGGGCTATCCGTCGTGATCGGTGAGGAGCAGGTCGACGAGGGAGTCGAGCACCGTGTCGGCGGATTCACCGTCGACCGCGATGGTGACTTCGTCGCCGTGGTCGATGCCCAGGGCGATGACGGCGAGGATGCTCGCCGCGTTGACGGGCTTTCCGTCACCCTTCGCGATCGTGACCTTGGCTCCCGATTCTCCGACGGCCTGGGTGAAGAGCTTCGCGGGTCGAGCGTGAAGCCCGTGCGTCGATCCGATTCGAACACTGCGGGTCGCAGTGGTGTCGATGTCTCCCATGTGTCCGGCCTCCGTCGCTGGCGTCCGTTCCTTGTCTCACCATACTGGCCGGGGTGCTGGTGCACCACGGCGGTGAGGTCGACGCGGGCGGTCACGGACGGATCCCGGTCGCGTCGAGTGCGAGATCGAGGGCGGTGTCCCCCGATTGGTCGGCGAACACCGATTCCGGAAGCACGACGACCGCGGCGGCGATGCGTGCTCGGATGTCGTCGGCGTGCGCCGCGAGATGAGCGCCGAGCAGGACGACGTCGGAATCGGCCGCAGCCCGGTCGAGGTGCGACTCGCTGGTCGGAACGACCTCGGCCTCGATGCCGCGATCGCGGGCGGTGCGGCGGATGCGCATGGCGACGAACGAGCTCGAGGCTCCGGCTCCGCACACCACGACGATCTTCATCGATCCGCTCCTTCGCACTCACCGGGTCGAGTCCAGTCTGGCCGTGCGGGCGGAGGGGCGGCCAACCGGGTTTCTTCCGCCCGGGCGGAAATCTGGCCGTTTCCACGCGCCCGACGCGCACGACCTGCTTGACTCGTCTGCAGCGCTCGACGCGGAGCGCCAGGGAGGGAACGCACGAGGTGAGCGACAAGCGGGATCGACTGCTCGACCTCCTGGCGCGCGCCGATCGCTGGATGACGGCAGCGGAACTCGGCGACCGGCTGGGCGTGACCCCCCGGAGCGTCCGCACCTACGTCACGAGCCTGAAGGCGGACGCGGCGCCCTTCGAGCCCGTCGAGTCGGGCCCGGCCGGCTACCGGCTCGACCGCGAGTCCTACGCCCTCTGGCTGGCCGCATCCGCATCGTCCGGCGCGGACGAGCCGGTCGCGCCAGCCGCGCGGCTCACCCGACTGCTCCGCCTGCTCGTCGACGCCACGGACGGGCTCGACGTGTTCGATCTCGCATCCTCATCGCATGTGAGCGAGTCGACGATCGAAGGCGACCTCACACGCGCCAGGGCCAGGCTCGACGGCACCGGACTGTCCCTGACGCGCTCGGGCGGCACGGTCGTCCTCGAGGGCACGGAGACGGCCCGCCGCCGCCTGCTCGGAACGCTGTTCCGCGAGGAGTCGGCCCGCGGCATGCTCGAACTGGCGGCCATCCAGCGCGAGTTCCCGACCGAGGGCCTCGGCGAGTTCAAGACCGGCCTCATCGCCGACCTCGAGCAGCGCGGCTCCGCCGTCAACGAGTACGGCCTCAGCAACGTGCTGCTGCACATCGCCATCGCGGTGGATCGGGTGCGCCGCGACCACACGCTGGCAGCCGACGACGCCCAGGAGGTGCGGCCGCCGTCAGCGGAGCCGCACGGGATCGCCACGGCGATCGACGGACTCGTCACCGCGCACTTCGGGGTCCGGCTCGGCGCCGGCGCCCTCGCCTACCTCGCGTACCTGGTCGAGACGCGCGTGGCGACGCCCCGACGGGACGGCGACGATGCGGTGGCCGACGACCTGCTGAGCACGGACGATGTCGAGGAGATCCGGCGCATCACCGTGCAGGCCGGTCACGAATTCCTCGTCGACCTCGACGACGAGGAGTTCCTCACCCGCCTCGCGCTGCACGTGCGCAACCTCGTGGCGCGCGCCCAGGACTTCTCCTACTCGCGCAACCCGCTGACCCGGTCGATCAAGGCAGGCTATCCGCTCACCTACGAGCTCGCCGTGTACATCGCCAACGAACTCCAGCGCAGTCGCGGCATCCGGGTGAACGAGGACGAGATCGCCTACATCGCGATGCACGTCGGCGCTCTCGTCGAGCAGCGCCGCCGGGCGGACGACGACCTCGTGAGCTGCTCGATCGTGTCGCCCGCGTACTACGAGCTGCACCTCGCGGTGCTCAACCGCATCGAGGCGGCGTTCGGGGCGGAGCTGCTGGTGCAGCGGGTCGTGACCCGCACCGACGTCGACTGGGACGCCCTCCCCGGCGACCTGGTCATCTCGACGGTCGCGCCGCCCGTCCCGAGCGATCGCGTGCTCGTCGTGCAGCCGTTCCTCACCGACGCGGATGCCGAGCGCGTGCACGCGGCGCTGGCGCGCATCCGTCGCGGTCGCCGGCGGGCCAGGCTCGCCGCCGAGCTGCAGCGCTACTTCCAGCCGGAGCTGTTCTTCCGCGACGTCGCTGTGCGAGACGAGGAGGCGATGATCCGGATGCTCGGCGGCCGGATGCGCGACCTGGGGATCATCGACGACGGCTACATCACCGGGGCGATCGAGCGCGAGCGGCTCTCATCCACGGCGTTCACCGACACCCTGGCCGTTCCCCATGCCCTCGCGATGACCGCGACGCGCACGTCGATCGCCATCGTCTTGAACGACTCGCCGATCGACTGGAATGACAGCCGCGTGAACGTCGTGGCCTTCATCGCGTTCAGCGAGAGCGACCGGGCCCGCTTCCAGAGCGTCTTCGACCAGTTCGTGGAGATGTTCTCCGAGCACGACTCCGTGCAACGGCTGCTGCGCAATGCGCACGACTTCCCGAGCTTCATCGAGGAGCTCGTGCACGCGCTGGCCTGACCCCGATGCGGCCCGACGAGGCAGTCCTACGGGATCGGGACCGGCGTCACGCCGAGCGGCGCGAGACCGGCGGCCCCGCCATCGGCTGCCGTGAGCACCCAGATGCCACCGGAGTGCACGGCGATGCTGTGCTCCCAGTGGGCGGCGTCGAGGCCGTCCTCGGTCGTGACCGTCCAGTCGTCGGCCTGCACGACCGTCTCGATGTCGCCGACGACGATCATGGGCTCGATCGCGACGACCAGGCCCGGCTTCACATCCGGGCCCTTCTGTCGCACGCGGTAGTTGAACACCGGCGGGTCCTCGTGCATCGTGCGGCCGATGCCGTGTCCGACGTAGTCCGTCAGGATGCCGTACGGCTCCCCCGTCCTGGCCGGATTCGCCTCGACGTGACGCTGCACGGCCTCGCCCACCTCGTTGAGGTGCTTCGCCCGGGCGAGCGCGGCGATGCCGTGCCAGAGCGACTGCTCCGTGACGTCGGAGAGGCGCTGGCGCTCGGCGACCAGCTCGGCCCGCGTCGGATCGGGAACGACGACGGTGATGGCCGAATCGCCGTTCCAGCCGTCGATCTCGGCTCCGGCGTCGACCGAGACGATGTCGCCCGGTTCGATAGGACGCGGTCCGGGGATGCCGTGGACCACATCGGAGTTCACGGAGACGCAGAGGGTGTGCGTGTAGCCGGGCACCAACTGGAAGTTGGGGATGCCGCCGCCGTCGCGGATCGTCTTCTCGGCGATGGCGTCGAGTTCGAGCGGCGTGACTCCGGGACGGATGGCGGCGCGCACGGCGTCGAGGGCGGCCGCGGTCAGCAGACCGGGAGCCACCATCGACCGGAGCTCAGCCGGCGACTTGTAGATCGAGCGGCGGAAACCCATGATCGATCAGGAGGCTGCCGCTGTGTCGAGCTCGCCGATGCCGAAGCCGGCCAGCGCGAGGGCGACCCGATCGCCGACCTCGTCGGGCGACCCGAGGCCGTCCACGTCGATCAGCAGGCCGCGATCGCGGTAGATGTCGACGAGCGGGGCCGTCTCGCGGATGTAGACGTCCTGGCGGTGCCGGATGGCCTCCTCCGAGTCGTCGACCCTGCCCTGCTCCTGAGCGCGCTTGGTCAGTCGCGCCACGATCTCGTCCTGGTCGGCGACGAGTCGGATCACGGCCTCGAGCGGACGACCCTGCTCGTCGAGGAGGCGGTCGAGGTAGGCGACCTGGTCGACCGTGCGCGGGTAGCCGTCGAGCAGGAAGCCGTTGCGCGCATCCGGCTCGGCCAGCCGCGCCGTGACGATCTCGTTCGTCAGCTCGTCGGGCACGTAGTCGCCGGCGTCCACGATCTCCTTGACCCGCACGCCGAGCGGCGTCTGGTTCTTGATGTGGTACCGGAAGATGTCGCCCGTCGACACGTCGGGGATCCCGAACGTGTCTCCGATGCGCTTCGCCTGGGTCCCCTTGCCTGCCCCCGGAGGTCCGACGATGAGCAGTCGTGCGCCGCGGGTCTGGTTGGCCGTGGCACCGGTCATCGCAGCAGGCCCTCGTAGTGACGCTGCTGGAGCTGCGAGTCGATCTGCTTCACCGTCTCCAGTCCGACACCCACGATGATGAGGATCGATGCGCCGCCGAACGGGAAGTTCTGGTCGGCGCCGAAGGCGGAGAACGCTATCAGCGGCAGGAGCGCGATCAGACCCAGGTAGATCGATCCGGGCAGGGTGACACGCGTCAGCACGTAGTCGAGGTACTCGGCGGTCGGACGGCCGGCACGGATGCCGGGGATGAACCCGCCGTACTTCTTCATGTTGTCCGCGACCTCTTCAGGGTTGAAGGTGATCGCGACGTAGAAGTACGTGAACCCGACGATGAGGAGGAAGTACAGCAGCATGTAGAGCGGGTGATCGCCCTTGGTGAGGTTGTTGGTCACCCAGACGACCCACGGCTGCGCGGTCTCGCCTGCCGCAGGCTGGTTGAACTGGGCGATCAGGGCCGGCAGGTACAGCAGCGACGACGCGAAGATCACGGGCACGACGCCGGCCATGTTGACCTTGATGGGGATGTAGGTGTTGTTGCCGCCGTACGTCCGCCTGCCGACCATCCGCTTCGCGTACTGCACCGGTATCCGGCGTTGCGACTGTTCGACGAACACCACCGCCACGACCACCAGGATGCCGATGATCAGCACGAGGGCGAAGACGTTGAAGCCCTTGGACTGGAAGATCGCCCAGAGGGAGTTCGGGAAGCGTGCGGCGATCGAGGTGAAGATCAGGATCGACATTCCGTTGCCGATGCCGCGCTCGGTGATGAGCTCGCCCATCCACATGATGAGTCCGGTTCCGGCCGTCATGGTGATGACCATGAGCATGATGGCGTACCAGGAGTCGTTCGTGATGAGCTGCGAGCACTCGGGGCTCGCCGACGTGCCGAACAGCGCGCCGGAGCGGGCCACCGTGATGAGCGTCGTCGACTGCAGCACGGCGAGGGCGATGGTGAGGTACCGCGTGTACTGGGTGAGCTTGGCCTGACCGGACTGCCCCTCCTTGTACAGCGTCTCGAAGTGAGGGATGACCACGCGCAGCAGCTGCACGATGATCGATGCCGTGATGTAGGGCATGATGCCCAGCGCGAACACGGACAGCTGGAGCAGGGCGCCACCGCTGAACAGGTTCACCAGCTCGTAGAGCCCGCTCGTCCCCTGGTTGGCGGCCAGACAGGCCTGCACGTTGGGGAAGTCGACGAACGGCGCTGGAATGAACGACCCCAGGCGGAAGAGGGCGATGATGCCCAGTGTGAACCCGATCTTGCGTCGAAGATCGGGCGTGCGGAAGATCCGCGCGATGGCGCTAAACACAAAGCCTCCTGGTGTGGTGTGGAGTCAGCCTACCTGCGAATCGAGCCTGCCGAGACGACCTCGGGAAGAGGTCTGATCTCGACAGGCTCGATCAAACAGATATGAGTACTACTTGACTGACCCGCCGGCGGCGACGATCTTCTGCTCGGCGGAGCCGGAGACCTTGTCGACCGCAACGTTCAGCTTAACCGCAATGTCGCCGTTGCCGAGAACCTTGACCTTCTCGTTCTTGCGAACGGCGCCCTTGGCCACGAGGTCGGTGACGGTGACGTCGCCGCCCTTCGGGTAGAGCTCGGCGAGCTTCTCCAGGTTCACGACCTGGTACTCGACGCGGAAGGGGTTCTTGAAGCCGCGCAGCTTGGGCGTGCGCATGTGCAGCGGCATCTGGCCACCCTCGAACCCGATACGCACGCTGTAGCGCGCCTTCGTGCCCTTGGTGCCGCGACCGGCCGTCTTGCCCTTCGAGCCCTCACCGCGTCCGACGCGGGTCTTGGCCTTCTTGGCGCCCGGTGCGGGGCGGAGGTGGTGGACCTTGAGCACGTGCTCGCGGGTCTCAACGGGCTCCGCCGGTGCCTTGGCCTTGGCCTTGGCCGGCTTGGCTGCAGTCGCGGCCGGAGCCTTGTCAGCAGCAGCCTTCGAGGCCGGAGCCTTGGCGGCGGCCTTCTTGGCGGGAGCCTTGTCGGCAGCCTTCGCGGTGGGAGCCTTGTCGGCAGCAGCCTTGGGAGCGGCAGCCTTCTTGGCCGGTGCCTTCTCAGCGGCGGCCTTGGGGGCAGCAGCCTTCTTGGCAGGAGCCTTGGTGGCGTCCTTCTCGGTTTCCTTGGCCTCAGCCATTAGTCGATCTCCTCAACCTTCACCAGGTGAGCGACGGTCTTGACGTAGCCGCGGTTCTGAGGAGTGTCCTCACGAACGACGGACTGACCGATGCGCTTGAGTCCCAGGCTGCGAAGCGTGTCGCGCTGGTACTGCTTTTCACTAACTTTGGACTTGATCTGCGTGACCTTGAGCTGGGCCATCA
>JBEVEO010000096.1:0-37285 GCA_040512695.1 Leifsonia sp.
GAGGCGGCGAACGGCCTCATCCTCGAAGAACTGCGAATGCCGCGCCTGCACCACGAGGTGGTCGGCCACGGCGTCCGCGAGCGCCGCCGCCGGCGCCCCCTCGAGCGAGCGACGGTAGGCGGCACCGAGGATCCAGTCGTCGACGAGGCCGCTCGTCATGTGCACGGCGACGATGGACGGACCATCGACGAAGGCGCTGATCGAGCGCCTGACCGGTCCGGGGCCGGCGAGGCGTTCGGGTGCAGCGGCCGCCGGAGGTACGGCACGCACCTCCAGGATCGCGGTGAGCGCATCGGCGATCCAGAACTTCTCGAACGCCCAGGTCACGAGGAAGGCCGTCACCCGCGCGTCCTTGTGGGTCGAGGTGACCAGCACGTTGCGCAGGTGCGCCATGGTGGCCGCTTCGAGATCGCGCAGGATGCGGAGCGCCCGGATCGCATCGGCTGGGATCTCCTCGGTCGCGATCGCGTCGAGGTCCATCCGGTCGCGGTGGGTGCCGGATGCCGTGCGCGCGAACGCCCGCACGTCGAATCGCGCACTTCCCGCCATCGCATCCTCCGTCATGAGCGCAGCGTGCCGAAGAACTCTGCGAGGTGTCCGGCCATGAGCTCGGGTTCCTCGTGGGCGAGGAAGTGGCCGCCGCTCGTCGGCGGGTGCCAGACCCGGATGTCGGAGCATGACCGCTCGGCGATGCTCCGCGGGATGTCGCGGAGGCCGTCCTCGTTGCTGATCGTGAATCCAGCGGGAACCGTGATGAGCGGCCGCGGCCGGTTCGACTCGTAGTCGACGTACTGCCGGAACGACGTGCCGATCGATGCGGTCGCCCAGTACAGGGTCGCGACCGTGAGAAGACCCTCACGATCGAAGCGCGATTCGAGGTCTCCCCCGCAGTCGCTCCAGTCCCGGTACTTGTCGATGATCCAGGCGAGCAGCCCGGCCGGGGAGTCGATGAGCGCGGCGGCGACGGTGTCGGGGCGGGTGATCATGATCGCGCTGTAGCCGCCGTCCTCGGCGTCGAATCTCTCCGCCTCCTCGAGGAAGTCGTGCTCGGCATCCGACACGGGAGCCTCGAACTCGGCGGGGAACGGCGGATGGATCATGTACAGGCCGACGACGTGCTCCGGGTACTTCGCGGCGAGCCAGGCTGCGACCGTGCCGCCGATGTCGCCGCCGAAGACGCCGTAGCGCTCGAAGCCGAGGTGCTCCGTCATGAGCGCGTGGACGAGGTCGGCCATGACCTCGCGCGTGAGCGGGGCATCCGGCAGCTCGCTGAACAGGAATCCGGGCAGCGACGGCACGATGATCTCGAACGGGGCGGCCAGCGCCTGCAGCGCCTCGACGAGCGGCAGCATCTCGACGAAGCTGCTCGGCCAGCCGTGCATGAGGAGGATCGGCAGCCGTTCCGCCCCGTCGGGCCCCGACGAGGCCCGCACGAAGTGCAGGCTTGTGCCCGCCACCTCGGCGGTGCGCTGGTCGAGGGTGTTGAGCCGGGTCTCGACGGCGCGCCAGTCGAATCCGTCGGCCCACTCGCCGACGAGGCCGGCCAGGTACGCGGGATCGACCCCGCCGTCCCAGTGGCCGGGCCGGCTCGGCGTGGTGAAGCGCGTCCGGAGCAGCCGCTCCCGGAGATCGTCGATCGTCTCGTCGGGGACGGCGATGGAGAACGGCGAGGACATCATGCCTCCACTGTTGCAGAGTCGAGTGGCAGGATCGACCCATGGAACCATCGGCAGCGACGCCCGTCTCCCCCATGCTCGCGAAGGCCATCGATCGGGTACCCGACCAGGACAGCGTGGCCGGCGGCCTGTCCTACGAGCCCAAGTGGGACGGATTCCGGGCGATCGTCTACGTCGACGGGGACGGCGGTGTGGAGATCGGCAGCCGCGGATCGAAGATGCTCACCCGCTACTTCCCCGAACTCGTCGCCGCCTTCACCCGTCTCCTGCCGTCCGGGAGCGTGCTCGACGGCGAGATCGTGGTGCGGGCGGGATCCGCCGGTGCGGAGCGCCTCGACTGGGAATCGCTGTCGCAGCGCATCCATCCGGCCGACAGCCGGGTGCAGAAGCTCGCCGTCGAGACGCCGGCCATGTTCATCGCGTTCGACCTGCTGGAGCTGGGCGGCGAGAGCCTGCTCGATCGGCCGTTCTCCGAGCGCCGCGCCGCCCTCGAGCGGATGGCAGAGTCGTTCGAGCACCCGATCGGCATCACCCGCACGACGACGGATGCGGAGCTCGCCCGCGACTGGCTCGTCGAGTTCGAGGGGGCCGGTCTCGACGGCGTGGTGGCGAAACCCCTCGCGGCTCCCTACGCACCGGGCAAGCGGATCATGCTGAAGATCAAGCACCACCGGACGGCCGACGTGGTCGTCCTCGGCTACCGGGTGCACAAGAGCGGGCAGGGCGTTGGATCGCTCCTCCTCGGCCTGTACGACGACACCGGCACGCTCCGCAACGTCGGCGGCTCGTCTGCCTTCTCCGACGCGCGCCGCCTCGAACTCGTCGACGAGCTGGCGCCGCTCGTGCTCCGCGACGACGACGGCGGGACCGTGACGGGCGAGACGGAGCGGAGCCGGTTCTCCTCCGGCAAGGACGTGTCGTTCGTGCGGCTCGAGCCGAGCAGGGTCATGGAGGTGCGCTACGACCAGATGGAGGGCTCGCGGTTCAGGCACACCGTGCAGTTCGCCCGCTGGCGCCCCGATCGCGATGCCCGGTCGTGCACGTTCGAGCAGCTGGAGATCCCCGCCGCCTACGACCTCAGCCGGGTTCTCGAGTAGTCAGTCGGCGTCCGGCTTGCGTGCCCGGCTCGGCTGCACGCGGGGCGGCTCACCGGGCATCTTCGGGAAGTCGGGTGGGAAGGGCAGCTCGCCGAGGCCTGCGGCCAGATCGCGCTCCCACCACTCGAGGAGGGTGTCGATGCTCCCGGGATCGGCGTGCAGGTCCTCCCATGGGTCGCCGACCGTGGCGAGCCGCTCCGGCACGGTCAGCACGGTGTGGCTGCGCGGGTCGGTTCCCGCGAGCTCGTCCCAACTGAGCGGACAGGACACGGGGGCGTGCGCGAGCGCCCGCGGGCTGTAGGCGCCGGCCATGGTGCGGTCGCGGTTGGCCTGGTTGAAGTCGATGAAGATGCGGCTGCCGCGCTCCTCCTTCCACCAGGCGGTGGTGACGCGGTCCGGCATCCGGCGCTCGAGCTCCCGGGCGGCAGCGATCACCGCGTGGCGCACGTCGAGGAACTCGTGCGTCGGATGGATCGGGGCGAACACGTGCAGGCCGCGGTTCCCCGACGTCTTGATGAAGGCGGTCAGGCCGGCCTCCTCCAGCACCGCCCGCAACGCGACGGCGGCCGGGACGGCGTCGCCGAAGTCGGTTCCCGGCTGGGGGTCCAGGTCGATGCGCAGTTCGTCGGGGGTGTCGGACGCCTCGGCCCTGGACGCCCACGGATGGAAGACGATGGTGTTCATCTGCGCCGCCCACACGGCGGCGGCCGGTTCGTCGATGACGAGCTGCGGATGCGAACGCCCGCTCGGGTAGGTGACGGGCAGGGCGCGAACGTACTCCGGTGCCCCCTTCGGCGGGTTCTTCGAGAAGAACTGCTCGCCGTCGATGCCGTCGGGGAAGCGCTGCAACGAGACCGGCCTGTCGCCGTTGGCCCGCACGAAGGCGGGTCCGACCGCAGCCAGATACCCGGCCAGGTCGAGCTTGGTGATGCCGGAGTCCGGCCAGAGCACGCGCGACGGACTCGAGATCCGCACCTCCCGGTCGCCGTTCGGCCCGGACACGGTCAGCATCGCAGCTTCGCTCGCCATGCGCTCCAACCTACCCGGCGGCCCGGCCGCGGCGGCGCGCTTTCGGCGCATCCGGTGCCCTCGACGGTGCCGGGGACGGGCCGACGGGCTTCGTCCGGGGTGCCGCCGTGCGAAGGGCGGTCTCCTCGGCGTCGATGGCGGCGAGCACCGACAGCACCGCCGCCTCCTGGTAGCGACCCTCCTTGCGGGCCGCGAGCACGGCGTCGCGCTGCGCCTGGATCATGACCCGCCGGAGCCGCGTGTAGGCGACGGGTCGGGGCTCGCCCCCGTCCGTCGGCGGATTCTCGAGCGCCTCGGCGAGGAAGGCGGCATTGGCGCGCAGCCGGTCGATCACCTCGAGCTCGTCGTCGTCGGTCTGCTCCTGCTCCAGCCGGGCGACGCCCGCGTTCTCAGCCTCCGCCATGAGCAGCATGCGCTCGGCGTGCTCCTGGCTGTAGTCGGGCGTCGGGAGCTTCAGCATCCGCAGGATGCGCGGCAGCGCGAGACCCTCGAGCAGCGTGCCGACCACGACGACGAAGGCGAGGAACTGCAGGAACTCCCGCTGCGGGGTCTCCGGCGGGAGCAGGAAGACCGCGATGAGCGTGACGACACCGCGGATGCCGGCGGCCGAGACCGCGACGGCGTTCCGCCAGCTCCACTGCCTGGCGCGGAGGAAGCGCGGTCCGTGCTTGTACAGCAGGGTGAGCGCCATCACCCAGGCGAAGCGGGAGACGATGAGGGTGACGAGGATGCCGACGCAGATGAACACCGTCGGCCACAGGCCGGGTCCAGAGGCCGATGCGCCCTCGACGATGCCGGACAGGTTCAGACCGATGAACAGGAACACCGCGTTCTCGAGCAGGAACTGGATGGTCTTCCAGTTCAGCCGCTCGGCGATGCGCGCCTCGGCCGACTGCACGGTCGGCGACCGGTAGCCCAGCAGGATGCCGGCGACGACGACGGCCAGCACCCCGGACCCGCCGATGGCCTGGGCGATGATGAAGGCGAGGTAGGGCGTGATGAGCGAGAGGCTGGTGTCGAGCACGGGGGCCCGGAGCCGCTTCCGCACCTCGGACAGCACCCAGCCGATCCCCAGTCCGACACCGACTCCGCCGATGACCGCGACGGCGAAGCTGCCGACGATCCCGAACGGGTTCGGCACCGTGACGCTGAGGATCGCCGCGATCGCGGCGTTCAGCGCCACGAGCGCTGTGGCGTCGTTGAGGAGGCTCTCGCCCTCGAGGATCGTCACCAGCCGGCGCGGGAGCTTCAACCGTCCGGACACGGCAGAGACCGCGACGGCATCCGTCGGGGCGACCACCGCCCCGAATGCGAGGGCCGCCGCAAGCGTGATCGCCGGGACGAGCGCCCAGGTGGCGAAGCCGACGACCACCACGGTGAACGCGACGAGCCCGACGGACAGCGCGATGATGCTGTCATCGCGCGCCCGGATGTCGATGAACGACGTGCGGATGGCCGCGGCGAAGAGCAGCGGCGGGATCACCCCGTAGAGCACGAGTTCCGGATCGACCTCGACCTGCGGCACAGCCGGGATGAACGAGGCGACGGCACCGACGGCCACGAGGGCGACCGGCGCCGACCAGCCGATCCGGCCCGTGAACCCCGTGACGGTGACCGTGACGAGGACGAAGGCCACGATCCATACGACCGTCGTCACTGGATCCATCGGGCTCGCTCCTCCCCGACGTCCGGGGACGGGGCTACGGATGCGGTCATTGGATCACGATAGCGACCGATGCCGGACCGCGGGGCATTTGGGGAACCCGCACCGGGCACGTCAGAATGGAAGCCTCGTGAGCAAAGGGGAACCGGATGTCGGCAGAACAGATCCTGTGGGCCATTCTCGGCCTGATCGGCCTCGTCGGCGGCGTCGCGGGCATCGCGGCCACCGTCGCCCTGTTCAAGGGCGGCTACCAGGGCTGACGCCCCGGTTCTGCTGAGTCCGGAGCCCGACCCGGCGCCGGATCAGTCCTCGACCCGTCCGCGCACCAGGATCGCCCTGGCCGCCAAGGCGATGGAGCCGTCCGGTTGCACGGGCAGCGTCGAGCGCAGGCGCTCCCGCAGCGCATCCCGCCGATCCTCCGGCAGGGCCATCGCGTAGGCCGGAGCCGGCCCCTGCCCGCCGAGGAACGGCATCCAGTAGTCGTCGAAGTCCGCGAACACCGTGGTGATCTCGACGGTGGAGAGCTCCGGGGAGCCCAGCCCCGCAGCGGTGAACGCCGCGCGCAGGCCGTCGGCTCCCGATGATCGGAAACGCAACGACTCGGCGAGGTCGACCGCGTCATGGTCCAGGGCCGCCGCCGCGTCCCAGAACCTCTGCATGAGCTCCATCCGGTCGGCGTAGTCCCAGACGTAGGCGGCAACGGCCCCGCCCCGGCGGGTGACACGGGCCATCTCGGCCAGTGCCGCAGCGAGGTCGGGGACGAAGTTGAGCACGAGCCCCGACACGACGACATCGACGGAGTGATCGGCGAGTGGCAGGTGGGCGCCGTCGCCGAGGCGGAAGTCGACGCGGTCTCCGAGAGCGCTGCGGGCCGTCTCCAGGAATCCGTCGGACGGGTCCACGCCGACCACGGCCGCCGGATCGCAGCGGGCGAGGATCGCCTCGCACAGCGACCCCGTCCCGCATCCGACGTCGAGCCAGCGCCTGCCCGGTGCCATCCCCAGCCAGTCCAGGAACCCGGGGGCGACCAGCCGGCTCCATCGACCGACGTAGCGCTCGTACGCCTCGCCGTGCCGCCACGGGTCGGAGTCGGGCCGATCACGCGCGTCGTGCATGCACCATCACCTCGGGACCACAGCCGGGAGATCCCGGTGCGTGCATCGTATCCGGCTGGTCAGCCGCGGTACATCCCGAGGACGGTCAGGGTGGTCTCCGGCGTGTGGATGATCTCGATCGGATCCCCCGCTGCGATCCGCCCTCGCTGCACGACCCGGAAGTACGCCCCGAGGCGACCGGCGTCGGAGAACCGCTTCACCCAGCCGCGTTCGTCGCTGCCGCCCACCCAGCGGGCGAACGTCTGGCAGGGAGAGCGCGGTCCGGTCACCTCGAGCACGACCGACTTCTCGTCCGTGCCGATGCGCCAGCGCTCCCCGATGCGTGCGCCGTTCACGTCCAGCCCGGAGACCCGCAGGTTCTCGCCGAACCATCCGGGCGCCAGTTCACGGCCGAGCTCGGCCGACCAGTACTCGGCATCCTCCTGGGCGTACGCATACACGGCCTGCTCGAGGCCGCCGTGGTACTTGCGGTCGGCCTGCACATCGGAGCGGAGGCCGAAGGGCCCGACCCTGACCGGTCCGGGAACGGGGGCCTTGTCGATCGCGGTCACCCCGACCGAGCCGCTGTCGCGGCGCAGCTCACGGACGACGCAGGCGGCGAGGAGTTCTGGCATCCGCCCATCCTACGAGTGGCGACGACGACGCGATCGGCCACGACACGTCGAGGCCGCCCCGCGGTGCGGGACGGCCTCGATTCAGTCGATGGCGACGGTGTCGTCGGGATCAGCGCTTGGCGTGGGTGACGCCGCTGACGTCGCTCCCCGTGCGGCCGGCGACCTTCGCCTTCTTGTCGGCGCGTTTCTCCTTGAGGGACTTGCTCGCAGCCGTCTTGCTCGACGACTTCTTCGGTGACTTGTCTGACACGGTGACGACCTTTGATCGGGAGCCTGGGCGGCCCCGTGCCCGCAACCCTACGCGCAGCCGTGCCCATCCGCGTCGCTACGGCCCAGTTCTCCGGTCGATGGTCAGGGCGTGACCGGTGGAACCGCGTGCGAGTCGATCGCCGCATTGAGGTCCTCGACCTGCAGGTTCATCGCCTCGAGCTCGTCGGCCTTCGCCTCGAATTCGGCTCGACGTGCCGTGATCGAGTCGTAGAGGGCATCGAGGGTGCTCTCCCGATCGACCAGCGCCGAACGCTCGTCGTCGTACTGGTTGCGGGTTCCCGCGGTGCCGGATGCCCAGCGGTCGTTGAACGCCCGCACGTCGTCGTCGAGCGCCGCGGAACCGGCGGAGTACGCATCGGAGTCGGCGTCGATGGACGCCCGCAGTCCGTCGAGCTCGGCGACGAGCGCGGCCCCCTGCGCCTGCAGGGTGGTGAACACTCCGTCCGTCCTGGCGTGCAGGGCGACGAGGGCGGCCCGGTCGCGGAAGGACTCGTGGTAGTGCGCCTCCAGAGCGGGCGCCAGACCGGTGAACTCGGTGCCGAGGATCGAGTGCAGCTCGTTGACGCGCTCCGCGGCCCCGATCCCGTCGTACAGGGCCATCTGGGCGGTGAAGGTCGTGTCGGATGCCAACCGCTTCGCCTCGGCCTCGAGCAGCGGCGTGATGGCGTCGCGGTCCCCCGTGCTCATCCGGGCCCAGCGGGCGTGCAGCATCTCATGCGCTGCGGTCACCACCTGCATGCCGTCGAGGCGGGGATCGACGATGTCGAACAGGTGGATCGTGCGGTTGAGCGGCACGTAGCAGCCGAGCGTCACGCCGTCATCCGACACGTCGCTGCACTCGGCATTGAAGTCGTCGCGCCCCTCGACTCGCGGCACGCTCGCGTAGAACAGGAACCGTGCGTCGTCGGTCATCGTCGATCGATTCGCGAAGTCGACCGCCTGGGCGGACGGCTCGTGGGTCCAGACGGTGATCTGGTCGGTGATCCTGACCGGGTTGATGATCACGAACGCCGCCGCGCAGCCGATGCCGGCCACGACGAGCCACACCAGGATGCGTCGACCCCAGCGTGGCCGGCGGGTCCCGGGTTCCCACTCGGGTCCGACGGAGTACAGGGTCACGAGTCAGGAGTGTATTGCGCACGGATGGCGGGACGCCGATGCGACACTGCGGCAATGCCGTCGTTCACCACGACCGCCGGCGTCCCACTCGAGTGCCTCGAGTCGGACGACGCGATGTCACCCCGGTGCGCTGTCACCCTGTCCACGGTAGTGCTCGGCCAGGCGTCGCAGGCCCTCCTCGATCGTCACCGTGGGCGCCCAGTGCAGGTCGGACCTGGTCACGCGCTGGTCGAACCAGTGCGCCGTCGACAGCTGCTCGGCGAGGAAGCGCGTCATCGGCGGCTCGTCGGCCCCCGGTCGGACCCGCCACACCGCCTCCACCACCCCGCCGGCGGTGCGGGCGACGCCGGCCGGCACCCGCCAGCCCGGCGCGGGGACGCCGGCGGCGGCGCAGATCCCGGCGAGCATCTCGGCGACGGGTCGCGGCTCCCCGTTCGTCACGACGTACGCCCGCCCGTGGATCTCGTCGATGCGGGCCAGGGCCGCGGTCATCGCCGATGCGGCGTTGTCGACGTAGGTCGTGTCGATGAGCGCGGCACCGCGACCGAGCAGCGGCAGCCGCCCCGACCGGGCGCGCTCGACGATGCGACCGACGAGTTGGGTGTCGCCTGGGCCCCAGACCAGATGCGGGCGCACCGCAACGACCCGGAGCCGATCCGAGTCCGCGGCGAGCGCGATGAGCTCGGCCTGCGCCTTGGTTCTGGCGTAGTCGCCGTGGGCCAGGCCGGGATCGGCCGGCAGGGCGCCGTCGCCGACGATCGAACTCCCGGAGTGCGCGACGGAGGGCGACGAGACGAAGACGAGGCGGCCGACTCCGGCCTCACGCATCGCCGAGAGGATGGTGCGCGTGCCGCCGATGTTGACGGCCGCGAAATCGGCCGGATCCCCGGCGAGCGACACCTTGGCCGCGAGGTGCACGACGGCGTCCACGCCGTCGAGCGCCGTCAGCACGGCATCGGCATCCGTCACCGACCCGATCCGGTCCTCGGCTCCGGCGACTCCTGATGGCCGTCGCTGGAACGTGCGCACCTCGTGACCGGCGGCGATGAGGTCGCGCGCGACCGCTCCCCCGAGGAAGCCGCTCGCGCCAGTGACGAGCACCTTCACGGCGTCGTCACCCGGCCGCCGCTGAGGATGCCGTCCGCCCAGCGTGAGAGCGCCGATCGGTCGATCTTCGAGTTGTGCCGGATGTCGGTCGGCAGCGTCGGGGCGACGAGCACCGCCGCGACGGGGTGCCCGGCGGCTTCTGCGGCGTCCCGCACGGTACGGGCCAGGGTCGGTTCGGCCAGGCCGGCGCCGCGCCGGCGCCCGTCGCGTTCGACGACGATGACGAGCTGCTGGGTTCCGCTCGGACCGACACCGACGGCGGCGGCACGGCGCACCCCGTCGACGCGTTCCACGCGCTGCTCGATGCCGACGGGCGTGACAGGGCCGTCCGCCGTGAGGATCAGGTGCTGCAGGCGCCCCTCCACCCACAGCCGACCGTCCGCATCGAGGTGGCCGACGTCGCCGGTGTGGTGCCAGCGGTCGTCGGGCCGGGAGTGCACGTCGGCACGGCGGTTGGTCGCCCACAGGCGGTCGTAATGCGACTTCAGGTGCGGGGCGGACACGACGATCTCGCCCGTGACCCCCGGGGTCTCGGTGAGCGCGTCGCCGACGACGCCGTTCGCCGACAGCGGGCTGATCCGCACCCGCGTCGTCGCCGTCGGGCGGCCGACGCAGACGCCGCCGGCGGCATCGGCGGCTGCCGCCGCACGGATCGCCTCGAGAGAGATGTCCGTCATGAGCAGTCCCTCGGTCATGCCGTACGGGGTGTGTGCGCTCGCTCCCGGCATGAGAGCGGATGCCGCTGCGAGGAGGGTCTCGGAGACCGGCGCCCCGGCGGACAGGAAGGTGCGCACCCGCGCGAGCGCCCCGCGCTGGTCGGCGGAGAGGTCATCGGCCGTGGCCACCACGTTGGCGATCGCTGCGGGTGAGAGGAAGACGACCGTCGCATCGACCTCGGCCGCCGCGTCGGCCACGGCACGGGCCGAGAGCGTCCGCGGGGCGGTGACGTCCATGTCGGGAGTGACGGAGCGGGCGCCGAGCGCCGGACCGAGCAGCGCGAACGGGGCGAACCCCGCCACGAGTCCCGTGCCGATGCCGATGCCGTACTGACCGGCGAGGGCGTCGCGCAGCGCCGTGAGCTGTCCATGGGTGTAGACGACGCCTTTGGCGGGTCCCGTCGACCCGGACGTGAAGAGCACGGCCGCCGTGTCGGATGGACGGGGTTCCGCAGGGAGTACGGCCGCCCGCCGCTCACCGGCCTGGATCACCTCGGCGAGCGAATGGGCGACGCCGAGCGCCCTGGCCGAAGCCGACGGCAGGGTGGCCACGGAGATCCGCTGTCCCGGCCAGCCGAAGGCGCGGGCGACGATGAGCCCCGGGACCTCGCTGATGACGTGGTCGGGTCGAGCACCGCGGACCGCGCGGCTGAGTCCGCGCACCCCCAGGCCCGCGTCGGCGACGACGACGATCGCCCCGATGCGCAGGCACGCGTAGACGACGGCCGTGAGGTCGGCGCTCGGCGGAACGAGGAGGGAGACCCGATGGCCGGGTTCCACGCCCACGGCGACGAGTCCGCGGGCGAGCTGGTGCACGCGTCGCGACAGCAGTTCCCAGCTGACGCGGCGCGGCTGACGATCGCGACCGGCCACCATGTCGACGAGGGCGGTCTCCGAACTGTCAGCCAGGCTCTCGAGGTGATGCCACATCGGCGGGGTGTCGCCCGTTTCCGCGGGATCGGTCGCAGGCCGTGCCGCCGTGTCCCGGCCGATCGAGTCGCCGAGCCAGTCGAGGGCCGCCCCGGCGTAGTCCACGTCCTCGGCGACGAGGTGACCGGCGCCCTCGTAGCGGTGCACGTCGGCGTGCGGCATCCGTTCCAGCAGGTCATCGAGGTAGCGGTCGCTGAACACCGGGTCGCGCGGCCCCCACTGCAGGAGCGCGGGCACCTGCAGCCGGGCGACTGCCGAGGAGATGCGGGCGAGCTCGGCCGCGCTCTCGTGGGATTCGTCGACGGGGATGTCGGCGACGAACGCGCCGATGCCCTCGCGCCGGACGGCGCTGCGGTACGGAGCGCGGTAGGCCTGTCGCACGTCGGCGGGCAGGGCGGGATGCGCGAGTGCCAGCGTCGTGTCGAGGAAGGCCGTCGTCGTGACGGTGCCGGGGCGGAGCACGGCGGGACGGAGGGCCAGCCGCAGTGGTGCGGGGATGGGTGCGTTCTCCGGCTGGTGCACGGCGGTGTTGAGGAGCAGGACGCCGGCGAGCTGCTCAGGATGGTCGACCGCCCAGCCGAGCGAGATGACGCCGCCCCAGTCGTGGCCGAAGGTGACCACGGGTCCGGTGATCCCGAGCGCCGCGGTCAGGTCCGAGAGGTCCTGCACGCGGCGGGCCAGCGGACGCGTCCGCCCGGTGCGTTCGGAGAATCCCATCTCCAGCTGGTCGACGGCCACGACGCGCCAGGCTCCAGCCGGCCGGGTCTCGGCTGAACGGGTCGCGGCATCGACGAGTCGACGCCAGAGGTACGACCAGGTGGGGTTCCCGTGCACGCAGAGGATGGTGCCGACGGGTTCGACGCCGAGCTCGGCCAGCCGGGCCGCGTTGTCGAGCACGTGCCAGCGGTGCGACGTGTGCGAGGCCGGAGCGGCGTCCGCACCGGCGGTCCCCGGGGCGATCGCCCGCTCGGGGACGTCGACGAGCCGGGAGGTCCGCGGGTCGAGGCCGGGGAGGTCGGCCGGCGGAAGCGATGCCGGGACCGGTGTCGGCCGGCTCGGTTCGCGTCGGGCTGGGGTCACCAGGCCAGTTCCATCATGGAGGTGTTGAGCCCAGATCCGACTCCCATGAGCAGGACGCGGTCGCCGCGCTTCAGGTTCGGCGCCTCCTGCGCGAGCGTGATGGGGATGGAGGCCGGCCCGATGTTGCCGAGTGTCGGGTAGGTGAGCGGCACCCGTGAGCGGTTGAGGCCGACGGCCTTCACGATGGCGTCGGTGTGCACGTCGGAGACCTGGTGCATGATGTACCGGTCCATCGTCTTCCAGTCCCAGTGAGCGAGCGCGTCCTTCCAGGCCGACGTCACGAGTTCCATGCCGCCGCGCAGGAGCGCCTTCGCATCCGTGAACATCCCGTCGACGCTGCCGACGCACAGTTCGTTGAACTGGGTGGCTGCGCGGGTGATGCCGCCGAGGATGCGGTGGGCCTCCGGATGCCGGTCGGCGCGCCCGAGCACCGCGGCTGCCGCCCCGGAGCCGAGGGTGAGGCTCGCGAACTCGCTCATGAACTGCTTGCGCCCGATGCCGTCGCGTCCGAGGCGTTCGATGGTGTTCACCTGGATCTGGTCGGCATCCTCGCCGTCGACGATGATCGCGTAGTCGATCTGGCCGGAGTCGATGAGACCGGATGCCAGCGACATGCCGTTCACGAAGCCGAGGCACGCGTTCGTGATGTCGAAGTTGATGGCGGAGGTCGGCAGTCCGAGCCCGTGGTGGATCCGCACGGCGACGGACGGCTCCAGGTGCGGCCGGGTGACCGAGGTGTTGATGAGCAGGCCGATCTGGTCGGGACGGATGCCCGCCTCGGCGAGCGCCCGCTTGCCTGCGGACACGGCGGCGTCATCGAAGGTGGCGCCGTTCTCCCAGTTGCGGCGCTCGCGCACGCCGGCGACCCGCGGCAGCAGGCCGGTGGGGAGCTTCAGGCGCGTGAGCACGGGAAGGAGACGCGAGTCGATCTCCTCCGAGGTGGTGACGCGGGTCGCCATCGTGCTCGCAACCGACAGGAGCGCGACATTCCGATGCGTCGTGGTCGCATTTCCGTCCAACGAAGTTCCCATCCATCATCCAGTTCCGCGAACCGGCAGGCATGCGAGCCGGCCATCCGCCCAGCCTACTTCCGTTCATATGCCCTTTCGGCGACGTAGCGGAAGGACTTGACGCGGAAGACGACGCCGGTCGCACTCGCGGGAGGAGTGCGATGGCCTGCCTGCGGCGGCTCTGCTAGACCTGACCGGTGCGCATCCTCGACAGAACCGCCTACGAGCCCGAGTTCGACGACGACTTCGACGAACCGGAGCTCGACGCCGCCCGGTGGCTCCCCGTCTACCTTCCGCAGTGGAGCAGCCGGGAACTCTCCCGGGCGCGGTACTCGATCTCCGAAGGCGCACTGCGGCTGCGGATCGACGCAGACCAGCCGGCGTGGGCGCCCGAGTACGACGGAGGCCTGCGGGTCTCCAACCTGCAGACCGGCGTGCGCTCCGGGCCCGCCGGCAGCACCGACGGTCAGCACCGGTTCCGGCCCGGGCTCGTCGTGCGCGAGGCGCAGCCGGAGCTCCGCCTGTACACGCCCCGCTACGGCCTGTTCGAGGTCCGTGCCTGCGCGATCGCCGACCCGCGCTACCTGGTCGCCCTCTGGATGATCGGCTTCGAGGACGTGCCGGAGCATTCGGCCGAGATCTGCATCATGGAGGTCTTCGGGTCGGAGGTCGCTGCGGACGCCTTCTCCGTCGGCATCGGCGTGCATCCTTTCGGCGATCCCGCGATCGTCGACGACTTCGAGAAGGTCGTCGTGACCGGCGACGCCATCGAGTTCCACACCTACTCGGTGGAGTGGCTGCCGGACGCCGTGCACTTCTTCATCGACGACCGGCACGTCAAGACCGTGCCGCAGTCCCCCGGCTATCCGATGCAGTTCATGCTCGACGTGTACCGGTTCCCCGCGGACGACGCCGCGGACGGCGATCCCGACGATCATTCCCCGGTATTCATCGTCGACCGGGTGAGCGGACACCGGATGCGCTGAATCGCCGTGGGGCGATGCGGCGGCGTCCCGCTACGCTGGCGATAGCCGCCGCACCGAACGCAGGAAGGGGGCCGGGCGTTGGATCCTGTGCTGTTCTGGGTGCTCGTCGTGCTCGTCGGACTGGTGTACGCCGCCGGGGTCGGCTACGTCACCCGGGCCCTGATGAGCGCGCCGGTCGGCTGGCCGCGCACCTACGTGGTCGGGCTCGCCGTCTATGCCGCGAGCTGGCCGTTCGCCGCCTCCACCGCCACTCAGGCGGGCGTGCTGACGGCCGACGGCGAGCTCGCCGTGTCGTTCGGCGTCGCCCTGCTCTTCTATGCGCTCTCGTTCGGCTGGGTGTTCGCGTTCGGCATCGCCATCCTCGTGGTGAGCGAGGCCCTGTGGCCGACGCGCGCGCTGCCGAATCCGATCGTCTCGATCCGCGAGGCGCTGCACCGGCGGCGGCGGACGAAGCGCTACATCGAGATCCTCACGATCCTGTCGCGGCATGGGATCGGCTGGGTCTTCCAGGGCCACCACCGAGCGGAGAACGGAGCCGTCTCCGGGTCGAGCCGTCCGACGACACCCGCCGCCCTGGTGCAGGCGATCAACGAGGCCGGGGTGACCTTCGTCAAGCTCGGCCAGGTGCTCTCCACCCGCCGCGACCTGCTGCCTGCGCCCTACATCGAGGCGCTCTCCTCCCTCCAGACCTCCGCGACGACCCTGCCGTGGGAGTCGATCCGCGCCGTCATCGAGGGGGAGATCGGCGGCCCGGTCGATTCGGTCTTCGCCACGGTGTCCGAGACGCCCCTCGCCGCGGCATCCGTCGCCCAGGTGCACACGGGCAGGCTCCTCGACGGAACGGAAGTCGTGCTCAAGGTGCAGCGGCCGGGAGCTGCGGAACAGGTGGCGGCCGACGTCGACATCATCGTGCGGCTCGCCCAGCGCGTGGAGGATCGGACGAGTTGGGGCCGGGAATTCGGTGCCGTGCGGCTCGCGACCGGCTTCGCCCGTGCGCTCCGCGATGAACTCGACTACCGCATCGAATTCCAGAACACGCGGCAGGTGGGCAGTTCCGTGGCCGCCGCCCGCACGGATCTGCTCATGGTGCCGCGGGTCTACGACGTCGCGAGCACGAAACGCCTCCTGACGATGGACCGCGTCGAGGGCATCCCCCTCGGTTCGGCCGGCGACCGGCTGGCGGCCATGGACCAGGAGCAACGCGACGAGCTCGCCGCCGGCCTCCTCGACGCCGTCCTCGAGCAGATCGTCGTCCAGGGCGTGTTCCACGCCGACCTGCATCCCGGCAATCTCATGGTGCGCGACGACGGACGCCTCGGCATGATCGACTTCGGAGCCGTCGGCGTGCTCGAGCGCAGCATGCGGGTGGGGCTCGCCACGCTCCTGCTCGCCGCGGCCGCCGAGGACGACATCGCGGCGACGGATGCCCTCCTCCTGCTCGTCGACACTCCCGACGGCGTCGACATCAGCGGCCTGCAGGGCGACATCGGACGGGTGCTCACGCTCATGAAGCACAGCGGGGACGGCGACGTCTCGATCTTCTCGCAGCTGCTCGACGTCGTGCGCGACTACCACCTCGGCGTGCCGGCGCCGCTCGGCCAGGCCTTCCGTTCGATCATCACCTTGCAGACCTGCCTGCAGATCCTCGACCCCGAGTTCGACATGGTCGCCCGTGCCCTCGATCGCGTGCCGCACTTCCTGCGACGGCTGCTCGCGCCCCGCGCCCTCGTCACATCCCTGGAGGCCCAGGCCGGCATCATCGGTGCGACGGTGCGCAAGCTCCCCCGCCGCGTCGAGTCGCTCACGGCGAGCCTCGAGAACGCCGCCAGGGTGCTCGCTGCACCCCAGGACCGCACCTGGGTGGGCGAACTGGTCACCGAGGCCGTCGGCGCCCTGATCGCCATCGCCCTCGTGGCGCTCGGCGTCGTGCTCGTCGTCGTCGACGCCGGCCCGCTCATCGCCCCCAACGTGCCGCTCTACGCGTTCATCGGAGCGAGCATCGCCCTGGCCGGCTTCGTGCTCATCCTGCGCTCGGTGCGCCGATTGTTCGTGCGCAGACCGCGCTGAGGATTCTCAGGAACCGGGCCGGCATGGCCGCGTCGTCCCGGTTCCATCGCATGTGCGAGTGGTAGGCATTGAGCATGAACCGAATCACGTCTCGCAAGCGGGTCACACGAGTGACCGTCGGGTCGCCCGGAGTCCGGCGCGACGACCTCCTCGCCGTCGAGGAGCCGCTGGAGATCCGCGTGGCCGGCCGCTCGCTGGCCATCACCATGCGCACTCCCGGTCACGACGTCGACCTCGCGGCGGGCTTCCTGGTCTCGGAGGGCGTGATCGCGGTCCGCGATGACTTCGCGGCCGCCCGGTACTGCGCCGGTGCCACGGCGGAGGGCCTCAACACCTACAACGTGCTCGACGTGACGCTCGGCGCGGGAGTGCCGGCCCCCGACCCGAGCCTCGAACGCGCCTTCTACACGACCAGTTCCTGCGGCCTGTGCGGCAAGGCGAGCATCGACGCGGTGCGCACGCGATCGCAGCACGCGGTCTCGCACGACGACGTGCGAGTGGATCCCGCCCTGCTCTCCACCTTCCCCGACCGACTGCGCGAGGCGCAGGACGTGTTCGAGAAGACGGGAGGCCTCCACGCGGCGGCCCTGTTCGACGGTCGCACAGGACGGATGCTCGTCCTCCGTGAGGACGTCGGTCGCCACAACGCCGTCGACAAGGTCATCGGCTGGGCGGTGAAGGAGGGGCTCCTCCCGCTCAGCGGCCTCGTGCTGATGGTGTCGGGGCGGGCCAGCTTCGAGCTCACCCAGAAGGCATCGATGGCCGGCGTCCCGGTCCTGGCCGCCGTGTCGGCACCGTCGTCGCTCGCCGTCGAGCTCGCCGAGGAGCTCGGGATCACGGTCGTCGGCTTCCTCCGCGGCCGGAGCATGGTGGTCTACTCCCGACCGGATCGCATCGGTGCGGCCGATGACGGGGCCGTCGGGTCGCCGGACGAGGCCGCCCGGCTGGCGAGCGCATCATGACCAGGAAGCCGCCGGTCGACGACGTGACGGATGCCGACATCACCGTCGGCCCGCCGCGTACCTGGGCCGCAGGGATGCCGGGCGTCCTGCACGCCCTCGAGCCGGCCATCGGCCAGCTCGGTCTCGCACGGACCGTGCGGCTGCTCACGTCGCTGAACCAGAAGGACGGCTTCGACTGCATGAGCTGCGCCTGGCCGGATCCCGATCACCGCAAGGTGGCCGAGTTCTGCGAGAACGGCGCCAAGGCCGTCATCTGGGAGGCCAACCCCGTTCTCGTGCCATCCGGGTTCTGGGCCGAGCACGGAATCGACGACCTCCTGACGAGGTCGGAGTACTGGCTCGGCATGCAGGGCCGGCTCACGGAGCCCGTGTACAAGCCGGCCGGATCGGACCACTACCGACCGGTGTCCTGGGAGCACGCCTTCGAGCTCATCGCCGCGAAGCTGAACTCGCTCGACTCCCCCGACGAGGCCTCGTTCTACACCTCGGGCCGCACGTCGAACGAGGCGGCGTTCGCCTACCAGCTGTTCGTGCGGGCCTTCGGCACGAACAACCTCCCCGACTGCTCGAACATGTGCCACGAGTCCACCGGAACCGCCATGAGCGAGGTGATCGGCATCGGCAAGTCCACGATCACCTACGACGACTTCGAACGGGCCGACCTCATCATCGTGCTCGGCCAGAACCCGGGCACGAATCACCCCAGGATGCTGACAGCCCTGGAGGACGCGAAGCGCAACGGCGCGCGCATCGTGGCCGTGAACCCGCTCCCCGAGGCGGGCCTGCGGCGCTACAAGAACCCGCAGACCGCCCGCGGACTCGTGGGCCGGGGCACGGACATCGCCGACCAGTTCCTGCAGATCCGGCTGGGCGGGGACATGGCGCTGCTGCAGGCCGTGTCCAAACGCGTGCTCGCTGCGGAGGCGGCCGCCCCTGGCACCGTGCTCGACCACGCCTTCCTCGATGAGCACTGCAGCGGCCTCGACGCCTTCGCCGCCGCGATGGGCGAGGTCGACGACGACGAGGTGCTGCTCGCGACCGGGCTGACCGTCGACGAGATCGACGCCCTCGCCGACGCCTACCTGCACGCCGACCGGGTGATCATCACCTGGGCGATGGGCATCACCCAGCACCGGAAGGCCGTCGAGACGATCAAGGAGATCATCAATCTCCTGCTGCTCCGCGGCAACATCGGCCGGCCGGGCGCCGGAGCCTCGCCGATCCGCGGCCACAGCAACGTGCAGGGCGATCGCACCATGGGCATCTGGGAGCAGATGCCGGACCGCTTCCTCGACGCCCTGCGCGACGAGTTCCACTTCGACCCGCCGCGTCAGCACGGCGTGGACTCCGTCAACGGGATCGCCGCGATGCAGCGGGGCGACATCCGCTTCTGGATGGGCATGGGAGGCAACCTCGTCGCAGCCATCTCCGACACCCAGCTCGCCGAGCGTGCCATGCGCGGCACGGAGATGACCGTCCAGGTCTCGACGAAGCTCAACCGCTCGCACGCCGTCGTGGGCGCCGAGGCCATCATCCTGCCGACGCTCGGGCGCACCGAGATCGACATCCAGGCGTCCGGCCCGCAGTTCGTCTCCGTCGAGGACACGGTGTGCTCCGTGCACGGCAGCCACGGACAGGTGCCTCCGGTCGCCCCGGGCCTGCTCAGCGAGGTCGCGATCGTGTCGCGTCTCGCGACGGCGACCCTCGGCGACCGCGTTCCCGTCGACTGGGCGTCGTTCGAGCGCGACTACGACGTCATCCGAGAACACATCAGCCGCGTCGTCCCCGGATTCGAGCACTTCAACGAGCGGGTGCGCACAGCCGACGGTTTCGTGCTCCCGAACGGACCGCGCGACTCGCGCACCTTCCCCACCGCGACCGGGAAGGCGATGCTGACCGTCAACACGCTCGAGCACGTCGAACGGCCGGCCGGGCGCCTGCTGTTGCAGACCCTGCGTTCGCACGACCAGTACAACACCACCATCTACAGCCTCGATGACCGTTATCGCGGCATCAGGAAGGGGCGCGAGGTCGTCTTCATCAACCCCGCCGATCTCGCCGAGCTCGGCCTGAGCGACGGGCAGTCCGTCGACGTCTTCACCGAGTGGGACGATGACGTCGAACGGGTGCTGCGCGGCTATCGCGCCGTCGCCTACCCGAGTGCCCGCGGCTGCGCCGCCGCCTACTTCCCCGAGGCGAACGTGCTCGTGCCGCTGGCGAGCGCCGCCGAGCACAGCAACACCCCGGTGTCGAAGGCCGTGCTCGTGCGCGTGGTGCCCGCTGCGGCGGGCGCCTGATCGCTGGGCGCCCGAGGCGACCCGCTGCGGCGGATCAGACGCTCAGTTCCTGACGCCGGCCCTCCGCGGCACGTCGACATCGATTCCGCCCTCACGGGTCAGCCTCGCCCCCACCTGGACGATGGCGGGCGCCGGGACGAACCCTCCGGCGAACAGCGCCTCGCCCTGACGGAATCGTGCCGATCGCGCGAGCATCCCGGGAGGGGCGAACCCGAAGGTGGTGGCGAGCTCGGCGAGGTCGAGGGGCGAGTTCATCCGCATCAGGGCGAGGTTGTCGCACTGGGAGATGATGCTCGGGTGGATCTTCGACGGCCGCTGCGTCGACAGCAGCAGCCAGAGCCCGAACTTGCGCCCTTCGGCGGCGATCTGGATGATCCGTTCGCGCACTGCGACCTGCAGCGGGCTCTGGCCGTCGGGCGAGCAGAGGTTGTGCGCCTCGTCGATCACGATGAGGATGGGCCGGCGCGACTCCCGCTTCGACCAGAGGTCGTCGAGCACGGCGAGCGCGACGACGAGGTACTCCTCCGGGTACGTGAACCCGCCGAGATCGAGCACGGTGGCGTCAGGTCTGGTGTCGATGATCTCGGTGGCCGCCGCGTGCTCGCCCGCCCAGATCTCCCAGTCCACCGTGCGGAGGTTCTCGATGCGGGCCCTCAGCGCCGAGGCGGCCGGAACGTCCCGGCCTTCCAGGGTGGGCACGATCCGGGAGGCCTCGAGGCTGCCGATCCGCTCCTCGAGGTGCAGGAGTTCGTTGTACTCCTCGCGGTGCAGCAGCGGGTCGAGCCGGAGAACGGCGGCCTTGGACTGCATCGACAGGTCGACGAAGCGCACGCGCAGCCCGTCGGGATCCTCGGCATGGGCGCGGAGCACGCGGATGTCCCGGCTCGCGAGGGTCTGGCCAGCCTCCGAGAGCGCCGCGTCGGCGTTGTGCGGGTTGGACTCGCGGAACCGGACGAAATCGGCGTTGGGATCGAAGATGACCATCGGCAGGGAGGTGCGCAGGAGCAGCTGCTCGAGCAGCACCCCCAGCGCGTATGTCTTGCCCGACCCGCTCTGCCCGCACCAGAAGGTGTGGCGATTGAACTTGGCTGGCAGCAGTCGGGCGGAGACATCACGGGTCGAGACGAGGGCACCCACCTCGAGCGTCGCTCCCGCCCCGGTGAACAGGCCGTCGACGACGGCCGACGCCGCCCGCTCGACCACCGCTGAGGAGAACGGCGCGCTCCGCCTGGCGTCGATGCGGCCGCCGTCGCCGATGATGCCGAAGATCCGGCCCGTGCCGCTGAGCGATCCGCCGACGGCGAATTCGACCTCGTCGATCTGGCCGACGTGGTCCTGGCCGTCGTCCGCACGCAGTGTGACGAAGTCGCCCGGTTCGAGCGGTGACCGTACCGATCCGTGGAACTGGAACTGGCGCCCGTCGACGGAGACGGCGGCGGTCCTGGCGTCGGTCTCGGGCTGCTCGGAGGGATGCGTCATGACTGGCTGCTCCTTCGGTGGCGGAAGCTGATGGCTCCATCGTCACTGTATTGGGCGGAGGCATCCGACGGCGGGGAATGCGCGTGTCCGCGCCCCGGAGTCACCCGAATACGGTGATTTTGCCTCCAGCTGCTGATTTTCCCTCATGTCGGTCGGCATCCCGCCATTACGATGAGCGCGACGCACCCCCGCTCCGTGCTTCCCACGGGTGACCGAGGTGCGAGACGTGGAGGAAGCACGACATGAGCGACGCCCAGATCCCGCCGACGACGCCGTCCGGTCCGCCGTCGTCTCCGCCGTCCGGTTCCCCCGCCACGGGTGGGCAGCCGAAGCCCGCGAGCCGAGCGGCCCTGATCTGGATCGGCGTCGCGGTCGTCGTGCTGTCGTTCTTCGCCGCGTTCCTCGGCGCCTTCGTGGCCCGCTCCGCCGATTCCACCGACGTGGCCGCGGCCACGCCGACCCCGACCGCCTCCATCGACGACGCGGCCTACGAGGAGGCGATCAAGGAGATCCTTCCCGCCGGATCGGCCGTTCGCGCCGGCACGGGAGCACCGGAGGCGGGCAAGGGCTATCCGGGCGACGTGTACATCGACATCTCGACCTCCGACGTGTACCTGTTCCAGGACGGCGCATGGAAGCTCGTCGGCAACATCCGCACCTCCGCCGCCGAGAACCTCACCGGGGCGACCGGCGCGACCGGTGCCACGGGCGAGACCGGAGCAACGGGCGAGACCGGAGCCACCGGCGCACCAGGCGCACCGGGAACCCAGCTCACTCTCGGCCTCGGAGCGCCGGCGGACGAGAAGTGCACCACGGACGGCGACGTCTACATCGACACCGAGACCGTGAGCTTCTACGAGTGCACGGCGGGCGCGTGGACGCTGTTCGGCCCCACCGACGGATCGTCGACGCCGACCCCCGAGCCCACGGACGGTCCGGACGACTCGGGCAACGACTGATCGGCTGATCGCGCGCTCCCTGCGGGCGCCGAATCGAGCGATGCGTCAGCGATCGATGTATAGTCAGCGTGTGCTGACCATTGCTCCTCGCATCGACGTCATGAACCGCCTGGGCCGCGCCATGGCCGACCCGACCCGATCGCGGATCCTGCTGCGGCTGCTCCAGGCGGCGAGCTACCCCGCCGAGCTGGCGCGCGAACTCGACCTCACCCGCACGAACGTCTCGAACCATCTCGCGTGCCTGCGTGGGTGCGGAATCGTCATCGCAGCTCCGGAGGGTCGGCGGACCCGCTATGAGATCGCGGATCCTCATCTGACCCGCGCGCTCGAGGCCCTGGTGGACGTGGTCCTCGCAGTCGACGATGGCGAGCCGTGCAGCGATGCGGACTGCGACGTGCCGCTGTGCTGCGTCGTCCCATGACCGCTCCCGCCACCGAACGGACGCTCACGCTCCGTCGACGCATCCGATGGATCGTCGCGGCCACCATCGCCTACAACGTGGTCGAGGCGACCATCGCACTGGCGGCCGGCACGGTCGCCTCCTCCGCCGCCCTCATCGGCTTCGGTCTGGATTCGATCGTGGAGGTCTTGTCCGCGGCCGCCGTCGCGTGGCAGTTCTCGTCGCCCGATCCCGAAGCTCGCGAGAAGGTCGCCCTCCGGCTGATCGCCGTGTCGTTCTTCGGCCTCGCGGCCTTCGTCTCCGTGGATGCCCTGCTCGCCCTCGGCGGATTCCGCGACCCGGCGCCGAGCACCGTCGGCATCGTCCTCGCCGTGATCAGCATCGTCGTCATGCCGGCGCTCAGCTGGGCGGAGCGTCGGACGGGCCGCGAACTCGGCTCGGCCAGCGCCGTCGCCGACTCGAAGCAGACCTTGATCTGCGCCTATCTCTCTGTGGCTCTGCTCGCCGGCCTGGTACTGAACGGCGTGCTCGGCTGGGCGTGGGCGGATTCGATCGCGGCCCTCGTGATCGCGGGGTTCGCCATCCGGGAAGGACTCGAGGCCTGGAGGGGCGACGCCTGCGCCGCTCCGATCGCGGAACTCACCGGCGAGCGCCCGCCACACGGGCATCACTGAGAACGGAGATGGGTGTCCCATCCGCCGGTCATCGTCGTCAATAGACTGACCGCACGAGTGCTCGGGGAGGACAGCCGATGGTCGACGCCGACAACGCCTCCGACGACGCCTCGGCGCTGCGCCTCTCCCGCGCCATCGTCGAGTCCTACGCGAGCTCACCCGGCCGCCGGAAGGCCGTGTTCCGGCGCACCCTGGGCGTCGTCGTCGCATCGCAGATCCTCGGAGGAGCAGGGCTCGCTGCCGGAGTCACCGTCGGCGCCCTCCTCGCGCAGGACATGCTCGGGGGCACCGGACTGGCCGGGATCCCCGCGGCGCTGATGACGCTCGGCGCAGCGGCCACCGCCTTCCTCGTCGGCCGGATCTCGCAGCGCCGCGGCCGGCGCGTCGGTCTGACCAGCGGCTTCGCGGCCGGTGCGCTCGGCGCCACCGGCGTCGTGCTCGCCGCCGTGACCGACAGCGCTCCTCTCCTCTTCGCCTCCCTGCTGGTCTACGGCGCCGGGACCGCCACCAACCTGCAGGCTCGCTACGCCGGCGCGGACCTCGCAGCGCCCGATCGTCGCGGCACGGCCATCAGCGTGGCCTTGGTCTCCACCACTATCGGTGCGGTCGCCGGCCCGAACCTCGTCACGCCGATGGGCGCCCTGGCGACGTCGATCGGCATCCCGGCGCTGGCAGGCACCTTCCTGCTCGCGGCGGTGGCGTACGGTGCCGCCGCCCTCGTGCTGCTGATCTGGCTGCGACCCGACCCCCTCCTCCTGGCCGCTGCGATCGCAGCGCACGAGCGGCGAGCGACCGAAGCGACGGCGACGACCACGCTCACGCCGACGCCCACGCCCGCGCCCACGCCGGGCGGATCAGACGTCTCCGGTGCGGACGAGGCTGCGGTTCCGGACACCGTGAACCGCGGAGTCGTCGTGGGAGCGACGGTCATGGTGCTCACCCAGGTGGCGATGGTCGCGATCATGACCATGACCCCGATCCACATGAGCGATCACGGTCACGGGCTCACGGAGGTGGGCATCGTGATCGCCGTGCACATCGGCGCGATGTACCTGCCGTCGCTGGTCACGGGCGTCCTCGTCGACACGGTCGGGCGGATCGCGATGGCCATCGCATCCGGCGTCACGCTGCTGCTCGCCGGCGTCGTGGCAGCGACGGCTCCGGCCGATTCGATGGTGCAGCTCGTCATCGCCCTCGCGCTGCTCGGCCTCGGCTGGAACTTCGGGCTCATCAGCGGAACGGCCCTCGTCGTCGATGCGGCACCCGTCGAGACCCGGGCCAGGACTCAGGGATCGATCGATGTCCTGATCTCCCTCTCCGGTGCGACGGGCGGAGCGCTCTCCGGTCTCGTGATGGCCGGCACGAGCTACGCCGTGCTCTCCCTCGCCGGTGGTGTGCTCTCGATCCTCCTGATCCCTGTCGTGCTCTGGTCGCGGCGCGGAACCCCGGCTGGTCCACTCGTGCAGTGATCGGCCGCGCCGGCGGCGCGTTCGGCCGGCGGCATCCGGCGGCGACTACGGGGTGACGATGTCGAACGACGGGTCTCCGGCGTCGAGCACCCCGATCAGCGTCTGCAGGACGCCGGCGTCTCCCTCGATCTCGAGGCCGGCAGACGTCGTGTCGCCGCCGACCAGGGCGATCAGGCGCGGCTTCGTCGTGGTGATGGTGGCATCCGCCGACTCGGGGTCGGCCGCCTTCCTCACCGCGATGAAGACGCCGTTGTGCAGGCTCGCGCGGTAGCTGGCGTCGATGTCGGTGAATGTGACGTCGAATGCGATGGTCAGGTCCCACGCCTTCGGACCGTTCACCGAGATGGCGATGGCATCGAAGAGCTGCTCGGGCGTGAGCTGGGCGACGATGGCCGGCGCGCTCGTGGCGGTCGGTGTGCCGAAGTTGCCGGTGCGCAACTCGGTGGCCCCCGACAGGAAGAAGTTGCGCCAGGTGCCGTTCTCGCTGCCGTAGGCCAGCTGCTCGAGCGTGTCGGCGTAGAGGTCGCGCGCGCCCTGGTGGGTCTCGTCGGCGAACACGGCGTGGTCGAGCAGGGTCGCCGCCCAGCGGAAGTCCCCCGCGTCGAAGGCCGTCTGCGCGATCCCGACGACGGCGTCGATGCCGCCCATCGCGTCGACGTAACGAGTGGCGAGGTTCGAGGGGGTGTGCGCCCACAATCTGGCCGGGTTGCCGTCGAACCAGCCCATGTAGCGCTGGTACACGGCCTTGACGTTGTGGCTGACCGAGCCGTAGTAGCCGTGCGTGTTCCATGCGGCCGTGAGGGCCGGTGGCAGCTCGAGCTGCTCGGCGATCTCGGTGCCGGTGAGACCCTGATTGAGGAGACGCAGCGTCTGATCATGCAGGTACGCATAGAGGTCGCGTTGGTTGCCGATGAACTCGACGATCCGGTCCCGTCCCCACGTCGGCCAGTGGTGCGACGCGAACACGGCATCCGTACGGTCGGCGAAGGTCTCGATGGCCTCGGTGAGGTAGGTCGACCAGACGTGCGGGTCGCGCACGAGCGCGCCGCGGAGGGTGAGGAGGTTGTGCAGCGTATGAGTCGCGTTCTCGGCCATGCACAGGGCACGGAAGGCCGGGAAGTAGAAGTGCATCTCGGATGGCGCCTCGGTTCCTGGTGCCATCTGGAACTCGATCTCAACGCCGTCGATCGTGTGGGTCTCCCCCGTTGTCGTGATCTCGACGGTCGGGACGATGAGCCCGACCTCGCCCGCCGAGGTGGTCTGGCCGAGGCCGGCGCCCACCTGCCCTCGAGGTCCGCGGTCGAGGACGGCGCCGTACATGTAGCCGGCTCGGCGACTCATGGCGGTTCCGGCATAGACGTTCTCCGAGACGGCGTGCTCGACGAATCCCTCGGGCGCGATGACGGCGATGTCGCCCGCGTCCACCGCTGCCTGGCTGGCGACTCCGAAGACCCCGCCGAAGTGGTCGACGTGGCTGTGCGAGTAGATGACGGCCACGACGGGTCGATCGCCGCGGTGCTTCCGGTAGAGCCCGAGGGCTGCGGCGGCGGTCTCGGTGGAGATGAGCGGATCGATGACGATCACCCCGCTGTCCCCTTCGACGAACGTGATGTTCGACAGGTCGAGGCCGCGGACCTGGTAGATGCCGTCCACCACCTCGTACAGGCCCTGCCTGGCGACGAGCTTCGACTGCCGCCACAGGCTGGGGTTCACGGTGTCCGGTGCGTCGCCCGTCACGAATGCGTAACTGTCGTCGTCCCACACCACCCGCCCATCGGCCGTGGTGACGACGCCCGGCTCGAGGGCGCCGATGAAGCCGCGGTCGGCATCCGCGAAGTCCTGCTCGTCGTCGAACGGGAGGGATTCGAGCAGGGAGGCGTTCGCTGCCGCGATCGAGGCTGCTGCGGGCTTCTGGTCCATGGTCGGTTCTTCCGATCTGTCGAGGGATGCGCCGTTCTCGACTATGCACCCACCGTCGGGACGGGGCAATCATCCGGTTCGGGCGAGATCCTGAGCGCTAGTCGAACGGGTCGACCAGGGCCGAGTATCCGCCGCTCAGGCACGACAGCGACAGCAGCATCCGCGCGTCACCGCTGCCGAGGACGCTGCCGTACATCGCGTCACCGCAGCTCGGACATGGCGCCTGGAACCTCGGGTCCGTCCCCTCGTCGATCTCCACGTCCCCATTCTCGCGCTCGAAGGCGGCGCGGGCGCCCGGTCAATCCGTCGCGGCCTCCAGCACCCCGATCCGGCGGGCAGCGGCGACGGCGCGGCCTCGCGTCGGCGCATCGAGCTTGCGGAGCACCGCCCCGATGTGGTGTTCGACCGTGCGGGGCGAGAGGACGAGCCGATCGGCGATCTCGGCCGTCGACAGGCCGTCGCCGAGCAGGCCGAGCACGTCCAGCTCCCGCGCGGTGAGCTGGGCGGGATGCTCCCGGTTGGACGCGTGGGGCCGCCGTGGCAGCGGCAGGCCGCGGTCACGACGCGTGCGGAGCACGGCATCGACGGAGGACGCCGCTCCGAGCGTGTCGAGGGAGCGGACGGCGGCTTGCGCGACCTCGACGTCCGGGTCGAGGCCGCGGGCGTACGCCGCCCAGACCGGCGAGCCGATGGCGTCCCAGGCGGCCGCGGCTCCGCTCCACTCGCCGCGCAGCATGAGGGCGAACGGCTCCGCAGTCCGGTCGGTGACCTGGCTGGGGGCATCGCCGAGCATCCGCCACCAGGCGAGCTCCCCGAGTGCCCACGGATCCGCATGCTCGTTCGCGAGCAGCCAGGCGTCCTGGGTCTCCGCCGGGATGTCGGTGGACCGGCCCGCGAGCCAGGCCACCTCGGCCGCGGCGCACGCCGCGGGCGCGATCCGTTGCAGCTCCCCCGTGCGCTCGGCCGCCGACACGGCGAGTGCGAGGTGATCGGTGGCATCGATGCCGCGGCGGGCCTCGATCCTCGCCGCTACCGCGGCGGACGGGATCGCCGAGATGGGCGCGACGTCGCGGGTCTCCAGGACGCGGCGGGCCGTGGCCAGCGCATCGTCCCACCGTCCGAGGTCACCGAGCACGACGGCTCGCCATGCCATCATGTAGCGCGTCCACGAGTCGAGGTCGCGCTCCTCGCAGTAGGCGATGCCCTCGTCGAGGTAGCGCAGCCCGCTGTCGTAGCGTCGCGCCTCGACCGACATCGCTCCGAGGTTGGTGTACGCCCGTGCGGCATGCTCGTGCAGGTCCGCGGTGAGCGCGAGCTGCAGGCTCCTGTCCAGGTCGCCGGCACCTTCGTCGGTTCGCCCGCTGCTCAGCAGCGCGCTTCCGATGTTGTTGAGCGCGTGGGTCTCGACCTCGAGGTCGTCGAGGCGGCGAGCGAGGCTCAGCGCGCGTTCTCCCCAGGCGACGGCCTCGTCGTCATCCTTCGCGAGCATCCTCATCTGCCCCATGTTGCTGAGCGCCATCGCCAGTTCGTGGCTGTCGCCGAGCGGTTCCAGCGTCGCGACGGCGCGCGCGGCATAGCGTTCCGCGTCCTCTCCCCTGCCCAGGAACCAGGAGAGGCGGGAGAGCCAGCGTTCGGTGTCTCCGGTCTGCCGGTCGTGTCCCGCCAGCTGGTGGGCCTCGAGCGCCTGCCTCCTGGCCGAGATCGCCTCGGGCAGCTGATCGGTGAGATAGCACTCGTAGGAGAGGGCCTCGAAGAGTGCCGCCCGGTCGGGCGAGGCGTCTCCGCCCGCCCGGAGTGCCGCCCGGTACTGGATGGCGGCCTCGCGGTGCGCTCCCAGGTGCGCCGCACGCTGGGCCGCGAGGGTGGCATGACGCAATGCCGCCTCCTCATCGCCGCATCCGATGGCGTGGTGGGCGAGCGTGCGGTGGTCATCCGGTGTTCGCCGCGAGAGCTCATCGAGAGCACGACGGTGCAACTGCCGGCGACGGATGGTGGACAGCCCCTGCTCGATCGCCTGGCGCGCGAGTTCGTGCCGGAAGCCGACGGACCCGTCCGCATCCTCGACGAGGACACCGGCGTCGAGAGGCTCGTCGACCGCGGAGACGGATCGGCCGGCGACGACGGCGATGAGGTCGATGCCCGATCCGGTGCCGAGGATGGCGGACGCGGCGACGACGTCGGCTGCCTCCGGGCTGAGCCGCGACGATCGCGCGAGGACGGCGTCGCGCACCGTCGGGGGAACGTCGTCCCGGCCCGCGGCGAGCACCTCGGTGACGAAGAACGCGTTGCCACCGGTGCGGTGGTGCAGGTCGACCGCATCGATCCCGGCATCGCTGCGCCCCACGAGCACGGCGACCCCGGCGGGTGAGAGCGGTGGTACGAGGATGCGGGACACCCGTGGGAGTCCGGCGAGATCACCGAGGACGGCCGAGAGCGGATGCCGCGGCGTGACTTCGTCGTGTCGATAGGTCGCGACGATGAGCGTCGGCAGATCGTCGAGCCGGCGCCCGAGGAAACGCAGGGCGTCGAGCGTGGCCTCGTCGGCCCAGTGCAGATCCTCGAGCACGAGGAGCGAGGGCCCATCGGCGAGTTCTGCACGTACCCAGCGGAACAGCCGAACCCGATCGCCGCTCTCCGTCAGGAGGGCATCGAGCTCCGGCATCGCGTCGCGGAACGCCGAGAGCGCGTCGGCCGTCGTCACGTTGTCGACTCCTCCGATGCGCACCTGCACCGTGGCGGGAACGGCTGAGACGAGCGCGCGGACGAGGGCGGACTTGCCCACGCCGGCTTCACCGCCGACGAAGACGAGTCCGCCCTTCCCGGTGGCCGCCTCGTCGACGAGGCCGACGAGGTCACCGAGCACGGCGTCGCGCTCGACGAGCATGGGTCCATCTAACCGCTCGGGAGGCCGTTCAGTCTCCCTCTACGACCGGGTAGACCTCGTCGGCGACGAGTCCGTGCGCCTCACGGTGCACCGTGTTGGCGGCTCCGGCGTTCGGCGCGTCGACCAGACAGAAGATCTTGCCCTCGTTCTCCGCGACCCAGTACCGCAGGTAGTGGACGCCGTGCCCGTCCTGCACGGCGAGGTCGGCGGCGTGAGCCGCTGCGACGTCGTCGATCGTGACGGTTCCGCCGAGGTTGTGAACATCCATGTAGAGGGCCATCGCCGTCTCCTTCTGTGTCGTCCCGGCGGATCTGCCGGTACGACGAGTCCACCGCGTCGAGAAGGTGCCCGGAATCGGTCTAACCACCCATATTCGCGGTCCGCGCACGACCGCAGGGTGTGGGCGACGCCCAACCGGTCGCCGCCGACCCGGGATGCTACTGTTCCGCACTATCGGTGCCGCGCGGCAGGTCGGTGCGGCCGGCGACCGACCGAGGGAGTCGTCATGAAGGCCCTGATCACGCGGTCGACCGTCCTGACGCTCGCAATCGCCTGGGTGACCACGATCGGGTTCCTCAGCTTCGGTCATGCCCTCGTCGCGCATCCGCCGAACGCCACCGTGGGCGTGATCGCCTTCCTCCTGATCCTCGGGGCGATCATGGTCGCCGCATTCGGTGTGTGATCCAGGCCGAGCACCTCGCCGAGAAGCTGGGTGAGCCGTTCGGGACTCTGATCCTGACGCTCACCGTGGTCGTCATCGAGGTCGTGCTGATCGCATCGATCATGCTCGGTCCAGGCGGGTCGGCCACGATCGGGCGGGACTCGCTGTTCGCCGTGATGATGATCATCATCAACGGAGTCATGGGCCTGGCCATCCTGCTCGGCGGCCTCCGGTACGGCCCCCAGAACTACAACACGGTCGGCACATCCGTCTACCTCGCGGTCATCACAGCGTTGTCGCTCTGCACACTGGTGCTGCCGAACTTCACCAGCTCGACCACGGACGGAACTCTGGCTCCGTTCCAATCCGCCGGCATCGCCGTCCTCGCCGCAGCCCTCTACGCCTTCTTCCTGATCATGCAGACCGGACGGGATCGTGCACTGTTCGTCCAACCGGCGTCGGCAGCCGATTCGGGCGGTGGGTCGGCGGTCGATTCCGGGGGTGGGTCGCCGGCCGAAGCTCCTTCTCACGCTCGGATCGGCCGGCGCGAACTGATGTATCGCGCAGCACTCCTGATCGCCACGGTCCTTCCGATCGTCCTGCTCTCGCACGACCTCGGGGTCCTCGTGGACCTCGGCATCTCGAGCACGGGCGCTCCGACGGCACTCGGTGGCGTCATCATCGCCGTCATCGTGTTCACCCCGGAAGCGGTCACCGCCATCCGCGCCTCGCTCGCCGACCAGAACCAGCGCGCCTTCAACCTCGGCCTGGGAGCCTTCACCTCGACCGTCGGGCTCACCATTCCAGTCGTTCTCGTCATCGGCCTGGTCAGCGGGCAGGAGGTCATCCTCGGTGAATCGCCCGCCAACATGGTGCTGATCGGCATCACGCTCGCCATGACGCTCATCACGTTCTTCTCGACCCGCACGACTGCGGTTCACGGCGCAGTGCACCTGATGCTCTTCGGAATCTTCGCAATTCTCCTCTTCGCCCCCTGACCCGTTCCGGCAGCGCATCAGGGGTCATCAGGAGTACGCGGTGGGCGCGCCGACTCCGGCGGCTGCACGCGGATCAGGAATCGCGGCGACCCGCGAGCAGCGCGTGCAGGAGCGGGATGATCGACGCGACCATCAGCACGGTTCCGAACACGGCCTCGTCCGAGCGAAGCACCGACCCCGCGATGAGGAGGCCGCCGAACAGCAGCGCCGAGACCACTCGCCGTGCGGTGCGTTCCAGCCGGGCGACCCGTCGCTCGAGGGCGGGGTTCGTGACGGCCACCGAGCCGTCCTCGATGCGGGTCGCGAGCGCATCCAGGCGCTTCGGCAGACGCCAGGCGATGCCGGCGACCTCGAGCGCCTCCCGCGCGAGGTCCTGCACCACGTTGCCGCCTTCTTCGCGGAGAAGTCGGGCCGCATAGGGCTCGATGGAGTCCCAGAGGTTGAACTCAGGATCGAGGGCGCTGCACACCCCCGAGGTGAGCGACATCGCACGGATGATCAGCAGGAAGTTCTCCGGCAGCTGGAACGGCAGCGACCGCACCACGTCGCCGAACTCCTCGGCGAAGTCGCGGAACTCCCGAGGGTCGACGTCGCGCAGTTCGGCGAAGCCCATCCCGCCGAAGCGGGCGAAGAGCTGGGTCATCGCCCGCTCGAGGTCGACCGTGTCGGCGGACGGCAGCAGCACACCGAGGTCGCGGATCGCGTCCACGAGGCCCTTGCCGTCACGCGAAGCGGCCGCGATCAGCAGCTTGCGCAGACCGCGGCGGGTTCCGGACGGCACCTCGCCCATCATCCCGAAGTCGATGAACGTGAGCTTCCATGCCTGCCCGCTCGTCCCGTCGGGCCCGCCGACCGGGGTGACGAAGATGTTGCCGGGGTGCGGGTCGGCGTGGAAGAAGCCGTTCGTGAACAGCTGGTCGAACATGATCGACGCGAAGACCGGAGCCACCTCAGCCGGATCGATGCCCGCCGCGCGGAGGCCGTCCGCATCCGTGATCTTGATCGCCGTCACGTCCTCGAGGACGAGCACGCGACGGGTGGTGCGCTCCCACACGACGGCGGGAACGCTCACGCGGTCATCGTCGGCGAACTCGTCGGCGAAGCGTTCGGAGCTCGCCGCCTCGTGGAGGTACTCGATCTCCTGGAGGCTCGTCTGCGCGAACTCCTCGACGAGGGCGCGCGCGTCGACGCGATCGGAGACGAGCCGCACATGGCTGAGCCATCCGCCCACCTTGCGCAGCGCGGCGAGGTCGGTCTCGACGATGGCGTCGATGCCGGGCCGCTGCACCTTGATCACCACGGTATCGAGCCCGGTATCGGCGGCGTCGATCGGGTTCAGGACGGCACGGTGCGCCTGGCCGAGGGATGCGGCGGCCACGGGCGTCTCGTCGATCGCGGCGAACGCCCGCTCGAGCGGCATCCCGAGCTCCGCCTCGGCGAGCGCACGGATGGCCGGGAACGGCACCGGCGGCACCTCGTCCTGCAGGCCTTCGAGCTCTGTCGTGATCTCGGGCGGCAGCACGTCGAGCCGGGACGACATGAACTGGCCGACCTTGATCATCAGTCCGCCGAGGTCGACGGCGAGCACGTGGAAGCGCTGCGCGAAGCGACGCATCCGCCTCGACCGGGAGCGGTCGGCCACGCGCGCGAGACCGATGCGCGGCAGGAGGAGCTCGTACCACCAGGTGACGGCGAGGTTCCATCCGGCGAAGCGCAGGATCCGGCGGTACCGGGCGCGGGTGTTCCTCGCGCCCGTCGAGGCTCCCCGGCCCGGCTGAGCCGACGGCACCCTCGTCAGTCCTGAGCGAGGATCGAGTGGAGTCGGCGACGCGCGTCGTCCAGCACCGCCACGGCCTCGCGGATCTGCTCCGGCGAGCCCTCGCCATTCACCTGCGCCGCCACGCGGGCGAGCTGGAGGCCGGCCTTGGGCAGCGCGGAGAAGCCGGCGTCGTCCGTCGATCCGGGGGCTGCCCACGGCGAGGATCCGCTGGCGCCGGCGGCTTCGGCGCGACCCGCCTCGGTCAGCGCGTACGTCTTGCGTCCGTTGGACTCCTCGGCGACGATGAGGTCCTCGTCGGCCAGGAGCTGCAGTGTGGGGTAGACGGATCCGGCGCTCGGCTTCCAGGCCCCGCCGCTGCGCTCCTCGATCTCCCGGATGATCTGGTAGCCGTGCATCGGCTGCTCTGCGAGCAGCGCGAGCACGGCCGCACGCACGTCGCCGCGGCCCACCCTGGTGCCGGCGCGCTTCTCGAATGTCGAACGCAGTTGCTCCATCGCCTGCCAGATGCCCTCGGCGTGGCTGCCCACGTCGAACCCACCGGCTGAGAACGAACCACCCATGATGACCACCTCTGCTCGTCGTGAACGATGCTGAACGATACTCAACGATATACACCGCGGGGTGCGATCGATAGGGCTCGATCGCGATGGACGGCGACTCGACAGGAAGGGCCTGGTGCACGGCGATGACATCCGGCGGGGAAGGGAGCAAGCTGGAGTCATGGGAAGGCTGACGATCTCGTTCGAGATGACGCTCGATGGAGTGTTCGACCACATGGAGCAGTGGTTCGATCCGGATGATCACGAGGTGCAGCGGGCATCGGACGGTCTCGTCTTCGGAGCCGACGCGGTGCTGCTCGGGAGGGCGAGCTACGAGTTCTTCCGCGAGTACTGGCCGGCGCAGACCGATGATCGCGGCTTCGCCGCGCACTACAACGCGCTTCCGAAGTACGTCGCCTCGCGGACGCTCACGGGTCCGCTCGACTGGAACGCGACACGCATCGAGGGAGACGTGGTCGACACGGTGCGGCAGCTTCTGGAACGGTACGACTCGATCGTCTCGCACGGATACGGCGAGCTGGCCGCCACGCTCGTCGATGCGGGGCTCGTCGACGAGGTGCACGCCGGCATCCATCCGTTCCTGGTGGGCGAGGCCGACGACCGGCTGCGCACGCCGCATCCCGTCGGCCTCCGACTGCTCGACGTGCGGGCATCCGCGTCCGGCACCATCAACGCCCGGTACGCCCCGGCACCCTGACGCATGGCAGCCTCACCCGCACGCGCGTGGATCGGGACGATCGTCTTCCTCTTCGTCGCGCCCGGCGTGGTCGCGGGACTCATCCCGTGGCTCATCTCGGGATGGCGATGGTACGACTGGGGCGGCGCGGCCTGGGTCGTGGTGCCGATCGCGTGGATCGCGATCTCCGCGGGCATCGCCTTCCTCCTGTACGCCTTCGCCCTGTTCGCCGCGCATCGCGGAACGCCGGCTCCCGTCGCTCCGACCCAGTCGCTCGTCGTCACCGGGGTCTACCGTTTCGTGCGCAATCCGATGTATCTCGCGGTACTCGCGATCATCCTCGGCCAGGCGTTGCTGTTCGGCAGCTGGTGGCTCGTGCTGTACGCCGCGATCGTCCTCGCCGCGGTCGCCACGTTCGTGAAGACCTACGAGGAGCCGACCCTCACCGACACCTACGGCGAGCAGTACCTCGACTACCGCCGCAACGTGCCGGGGTGGTGGCCGCGGCTCACGCCCTGGCGTTCGTGACGACTAGGCCTGCGGGTAGGTTTCCAAGGCCAGGGCGATCGAGCGCTCGACGAGCATCCTGAGCACGCCCAGGTCGATGTCGTCCAGATGCTTCACGTACACGCAGGACTTGCTGTGCCTGTGCTTGCCGAGCTTCGCCATCAGCTCGGGCTCCAGGGCCTCCGGCATGGCATAGATCACCAGCTCGGGCTTGCGCGGGCTGAACGCCGCGAGGGGCGCGTCGCCTTCGCGCCCGCTCGCGTACCGGTAGTGGTAGCTGCCGAATCCGATCATGGTCGGTCCCCACATGCGGGGCTCCTCGCCGGTGATCTCCTGCATGAGGCCTATCAGGGCGTGGCAGTCGTCGCGTACCGCTTCGCTCGTCTGCTCGGCGATGAAGGCGCCGACACTGGCGCTGGTCGCGTGGGTCTTGTTGGTCTCGCGGGCCATGGCTCCAAAGTACCCCGCAGCGCCGGCACGCGGCACCTCGACCTGCGGTCGTCGACGCCGACAAGGGCCTCTACCGGGAGTGGCGAAGGGTCATTCGGTGCCCAGGTCGGACCACGGCACGTCGAAGTGCTCTACGGTGGTCTCCCGATCGACCAGGTAGCGGTCGTCATCCGGATAGAACACCGCGACCTCGATGTTGCGGCCCGCGAAGGCGACGATGTCCTCCCGCGAGCGCCACAGCGACAGGGTCCGAACCTCCGTGCGGTCATCCTCGCCGTCCCGGTACAGCAGCACGGCACCGAGGTTCCCCGGCGTGTCCCGATACTCCCGCAGGCCCGTCTGCTCCAGGTACTCGCGGTACGCCTCACGGTCCGCGCGGCGGATCCAACCGGTCCAGCTCCTGAGCACGGTCGCTTCCCCAGCCATGGTGGTCCCCTCTCGTCAGCGCCTCGACGGATGCGACGGAGCGCTGTTCCAGTCAAGCGACCGGAGGGAAGCTTTGTCGCCACCCGCGGTGCACTTCGGCAGCAACTGATGCCACGGTGTCCGGTCCGGACCTTCGACCGGTCGCGCGTCGGGGCTCAGCGCACGGATTTCCGCTCGTAGATGGTCTTGGCCCACGCGTACCCGGCGACGGAGATCACGATGCACCAGCCGATCGCGAGCACGGGGCTCCAGCCGAGCGGCGTGCCGAGGAGGTACCCGCGGATGGCCTCGATGAACGGCGTGAACGGCTGGTACTGGGCGAACCACTGCATCCACTCCGGCATGGACTCCGTCGGCACGAACCCACTGCTGAGGAAGGGCAGGAAGGTGAGCAGGAGCGGCCAGTTGCTGGCCGACTCCACCGACTTCGACTGCATGCCCATCGCGACGCCGAGCCAGCTGATGGAGAACGCGATGAGCACGAGCAGACCGCTGACGGCGAGCCAGTCCATCGGACTCGCCGTCGGCCGGAATCCCATGAGCAGGCCGACGCCGAGCACGAGGGCCACGGCGATCGTGGCCTGGATCGTGTTGCCGAGCACGTGCCCGGCCAGCACCGCCGCGCGCGAGATCGACATCGTGCGGAAGCGCGCGGTGATGCCCTCGGTCATGTCCATGGCGACCGTCGTCGCGATGCCGCCGGCGCTGCCCGCGATCGTGACGAGGAGGATGCCCGGCATGATGTATTCGAGGTACGCCTCCCGCCCGCCGGCGGGTGCCACTCCGGGAAGGCCCGCCCCGAGGGTCCCGCCGAACACGAGCACGAAGAAGAGCAGGATGACCACCGGCCCCAGGATGGTGAACATCGAGAGCGCCGGGTAGCGCACCATGTGCAGCAGGTTGCGCCGCAGCATCGTGATCGCGTCCGTCACGACGTGCGACGGGCGACGGATGCCGGCCGCCTGGCGCGGCGCGGTGACGGTGGTCATGATTCGGTTCCCTTCGTGTCGACCCGGCCGGATCGGTCCTTCGTGCCCGTCAGGGCGAAGAAGACGTCATCGAGGTCGGGCGTGTGGATACTCAGGTCGTCGACCGCGAGGCCGGCGGCATCGAGGCGGTCGAGCACGGTGCGCAAAGTGCGGACGCCGCCGTCACTCGGCACGGTGAGCGCGAGGGAGCCGTCGTCGCGGGCGGACTCGCCGAACAGTCGGGAAGCGGCATCGAGGACGGCGGCATCCGCGAAGCGGAGGCGCACGTGTCCGCCGGGTACGAAGCGCTTGAGCTCGTCGGGCGTGCCGTCGGCGACGATGCGGCCGTCGTCGAGGACCGCGATGCGGTCGGCGAGCTCGTCGGCCTCGTCGAGGTACTGGGTGGTGAGCAGCACGGTGGTGCCGTCCGAGACGAGGCTGCGCACGATATCCCACATGGTGTGGCGGCTGCGCGGGTCGAGGCCGGTCGTGGGTTCGTCGAGGAACAGCACGCTCGGGGTGGACACGAGGGTCATGGCGAGGTCGAGGCGGCGCTGCATGCCCCCGGAGTAGGTGGCGAGCGGCTTGCGGGCCGCCTCGACGAGGTCGAACTGCTCGAGCAGCTCGTCGATGCGCACAGTGACGGCTTCCTTGACGAGGTGGCGCAGATCGGTCATCAGGCGGAGGTTCTCCTCGCCGGTCAGCAAGTTGTCGACGGCGGAGAACTGTCCGGTCA
>JBEVEO010000163.1:0-3932 GCA_040512695.1 Leifsonia sp.
GCCGCCATCGGCGATCACGTGCACGTAGCGTCCGCCGGACTCGTCCATGTAGTCGCGGCGAGCGCCGGCGACGTCGGCGACGGCCGTGGCCATGGGGGCGTGGATGCCGAGCGCCGCCCGGGTGGTCGACGCAGCACCGCCGCCGAACCCGACGAGCACGCCGGCGGCCCCGGTGCGCATGAGGTGCAGGGCGGCCGTGTAGGTCGCCGCGCCGCCCACGATCACGGGGACGTCGAGCTCGTAGATGAACTTCTTGAGGTTGAGCGGCTCGGTGCTCTTCGAGACGTGCTCCGCCGAGACGGTGGTGCCGCGGATGACGAACAGGTCGACGCCGGCGGCCACGACGGTCTCGTAGAGCTCCTGCGTCCGCTGCGGCGAGAGGGCTCCGGCGACGGTGACGCCGGCCGAGCGGATCTCGGCGAGGCGCTCGGTGACGAGCTCCGGCTGGATCGGCGCGGTGTAGATCTCCTGCATGCGACGCGTCGCGTCGGCCTGGGGCAGGCTGCGGATCTCGGCCAGCAGCGGCTCCGGGTCCTCGTAGCGGGTCCAGACGCCCTCGAGGTCCAGCACGCCGAGACCGCCGAGCTGGCCCATCATGATGGCCGTCGTCGGTGAGACGACGGAGTCCATGGGAGCGGCGAGGAAGGGGATGTCGAACTGGTAGGCGTCGATCGACCAGGTGACCGACACGTCCTCGGGGTCCCGGGTGCGGCGACTCGGCACGATCGCCACATCGTCGAAGGCGTACACGCGGCGTCCGCGCTTGGCGCGGCCGATCTCAATCTCCATGCTCACGGCTCCAGCCTACTGCCGGGCCTCGCGACGACCGGGTGGCTCCCCGGAACGCCGTCAGCGAGCGCGCTGCACCCGCAGCTCGTCCCACACCGGTTCATCCGCCTCGTAGACCGTCCCGTCGGAGCCGAACACGAGATACCGGTCGAAGCCGCGGGCGAACCATCGGTCGTGCGTCACCGCCATGACCGTTCCGTCGAAGGCGGCGAGGCCATCCTCGAGCGCTTCGGCGGAGACCAGGTCGAGATTGTCCGTCGGCTCGTCGAGGAGCAGCAGCGTCGCTCCCGAGAGTTCGAGCAGGAGGATCTGCAGGCGGGCCTGCTGTCCACCGGACAGCGACTCGAACGGCTGCTGGGCGGAGCGCACGAGCCCGTACCGGTCCAGCGCGGAGCTGGCCGCCTCTCTGGGGAGCCCGGCCCGGCCGTCGTCGCCGCGATGCAGGATCTCCAGCAGGGTCCGCCCGGTGAGCTCCGGATGGTGATGCGTCTGCGCGAACCAGCCGGGCACGACACGGGAACCGAGCACCGCCCGTCCCGTGTGCGGCACCGGAGCCAGCTCCTGCCCGATGCTCGTGACGTGCCCGAGCATCCGATCAGGTTCCGTCCCGCCGCGGGCCAGGGCGCGCAGGAAGTGCGACTTGCCCGATCCGTTGGAGCCGAGCACGGCGATGCGCTCCCCGTACCAGACCTCGAGGTCGAACGGCTTCATGAGTCCCGTGAGCTCGAGCTGCTCGCACACGACGGCACGCTTGCCGGTGCGGGAGCCGCGCAGCCGCATCGAGACGTCCTGGGCGGGCGGCCGCTCCTCGGGCGGCCCGGCCTCCTCGAACTTCCGCAGCCTGGTCTGGGCGGCCTGGTAGCGGGACGCCATGCCGTCGTTGTACGTCGCCTTGGTCTTGAGCGTCTGCACCAGCGTGCGGAGCTTCGCGTGCTCCTCGTCCCAGCGACGCCGCAGCTCGTCGAGACGCTCCATGCGGGCATCACGCGCCGCGTGATAGTCGGCGAAACCGCCGCCGTGAACCCAGACCGTGTTGCCGGCCGCCCCGAGTTCGACGGTGAGGATGCGATCCGCCGCCCGGGCCAGCAGCTCGCGGTCGTGCGAGACCAGCAGGACGGTCTTGCGAGTGGCGCGCAGCTGCTCCTCGAGCCAGCGCTTGCCCGGCACGTCGAGGTAGTTGTCCGGCTCGTCGAGCAGCAGCACCTCCTCCGGGCCGCGGAACAGCGCCTCGAGCACGAGTCGCTTCTGCTCTCCGCCGGAGAGGGATGTCACGTCGCGGAATCGCGCGCGCTCCCATGGCACTCCGACGGCCGCGATCGTGCAGGTGTCCCACACGGTCTCCTGCTCGTAGCCGCCGGCGTCGGCGTAGTCGGCGAGCGCGCTCGCGTACCGCAGCTGGTTGGCGGTGTCGTCGAGCTCGATGAGAGCCTCCTCGCTCGCATCGAGCTCGCGGGCGGCGACCCGCACCCGGGCGGGCGCGACCGAGACGAGCAGGTCGTGCACCGTGCCGGATGACCCATGGCCGACGAACTGGTCCATGACGCCGAGTCCGCCCGTGAGCGAGACGACACCCTCGTCTGGCACGATGTCGCGCCGGATGATGCGCAGGAGCGTCGACTTGCCTGCCCCGTTGGCGCCGATGAGTGCCGCCGTGACGCCCTCCCCGACACGGAAGGAGACGACGTCCAGCAGCGGACGGCCGTCCGGGAGGGTGAAGGAGACGTCGCTGACGTCGATGTAGCCCATGTGAATGCACAACCTCGGTGGAACGTGCCCGCTCGGGCGCCATCCGATGGACAGCCGATCAGGATACACCGATCGCCGGATGCGGCAAGCTGGGACCATGACCCGCATCGATGCCGACCCGATCGAGAAGCTGCGCAGACGCACGAGCGAGAAATGGCGCACCTTCCCCGATGACGTGCTGCCGTTGCCGGTGGCGGAGATGGACTTCCCGCTCGCGCCCGCGATCGCCGAGGCGCTGCACGCCGCGGTCGAGCGGTCGGACACCGGCTACATCGCCGGCAGCAGCGGCGTCGCGACGGCATTCGCCGGGTTCGCCGCCGAGCGCTGGGGCTGGCAGGTCGACCCCGCCCGCGTGACGTGCACGGCCGACGTGAGCATGGGGATCGTGGAGGTGCTGCGGCGGGTCATCGCCGCCGGTGACGGCGTCGTCATCACCCCGCCCGTGTACCCGCCGTTCTTCGAGCTGGCCCCGGAGGCCGGCGGACGCATCGTCGGGGTGCCGCTCCTCGGCGGCATCGACGACGGCTGGAGGCTCGACCTCGACGGCATCGATGCCGCCTTCGCGGCCGGGGCGCGGGCCATGGTGCTGTGCAACCCGCACAATCCGGTCGGGCTCTGCCATCCGGTCGACGACCTGCGCGCGCTCGCCGAGATCGCGGCCGCGCACGGTGCCACCATCGTGAGCGACGAGATCCACAACGCCCTCGTCTTCGACGACGCCGCGTACGTGCCGTTCCTCACGGTCTCGGACGCCGCACGCGAGGTGGGGATCACCGTCACGTCGGCGAGCAAGGCGTTCAACATCGCCGGCCTCAAGTGCGCGGTGATCGTGTCGGCGAGCGAGCGCGGGGACGCCGTGCGCTCCGGCTTCCCCGTCGAGGTGGAGTGGCGCACCGGCATCTTCGGGGCCGTTGCGAGCATCGCAGCATTCACGGCAGGCGGCCTGTGGCTCGACGGGGTGCGCGAGACCCTCGATGGCAACCGGCAGCTGCTGGCCGACCTGCTCGCCGAGAAGCTGCCCGGGGTGCGCTACCGCATCCCGGATGCCACGTACCTGGCCTGGCTCGACCTCTCGGCCCTCGGCTGGGGCGACGACCCGGCGGCGTACGCCCTGGAGCACGCCAGGGTCGCGCTCGCGAACGGGCCGGCGTTCGGCGCCGAACAGGGACGGGGGCACGCGCGACTCAACTTCGGCACGTCGCCGGAGATCATCACAGAGGCGATCGAGCGGCTGGCCGCGCTGGCCGCTCGCGGCTGAGGAGTTCACCGCGCGGCTGGTGCGCTTCGACCGCGCGCTGCGCGCGGGCCTCAGCGAGCGGACATGATCAGCGCAGGCACACCGCCCGACCCCGCTCACTCCGCGCGGGCCTCAGCGAGCGGACATGATCAGCGCAGGC
>JBEVEO010000183.1:0-2946 GCA_040512695.1 Leifsonia sp.
GCCGGCGTTCGGGTGAGTTCGTCCATGTTCGCCGGGAGGATCTGCCAGCTGAGGCCGAACTGGTCCTTGCACCAGCCGCACTGCTCCGACTCCGGCACGTGGGAGAGCTTCGCCCAGAAGCGATCGATCTCGGCTTGATCGGCACAGCGCACCACCAGGGAGATCGACTCGGTGAAGGAGAAGACCGGGCCGCCGTCGAGGCAGACGAAGTCCATGCCGTTCAGGGTGAACTGGCCGTTCAGCACCTTGCCCTTCATGCCGGCGAAGTGCTCGTCGAGCGACTCGTCGGGATACTCCTCGATCGAACGGATGCGCGAGTCGGGGAACACGTCGACGTAGTACTCCATCGCCTCCCGTGCCCTGTCGTCGAACCACAGGCACGGCGTGATGGGTGAGAGCTCGGCCATGGTGAACCTCCTCGTTCGGCCCTGATGCCGGTGTCAACGGTACGCGGATGCCGCGCCGATGACGAGAGGGCGCCTGCTGCTGCAACCACGCTGTAGCGTCGATGGAGACGCCGCGCTCCTGTCGCCCGGCGCGCGCCAAGGGGAGGTACGGAACGTGGGGCGGATCGCATGATCGAAGTCGAGGGACTCACCCAGGTGTTCGGCGACAAGACCGTCGTCGACGATTTCAGCTTCACGGTCCAACCCGGCGGAGTCACCGGAATGCTCGGTCCGAACGGCGCCGGGAAGTCCACCACGATGCGGATGATCGTCGGACTCGACCGACCGGTTCGGGGATCCGTGCGGGTGAACGGCCGCGACTTCAGGCTGTCGACCACGCCCCTTCGTGACCTCGGCGCACTGCTCGACCCGACTGCGCTTCATCCCGGGCGTGCGGGACGCGTGCACCTGCAGGCGCTCGCTGCCACGAACGGAATCAGTCGTTCCCGCGTCGACGAGGTCCTGGATCTGACCGGAATGGCGGAGGCCGCGAGCCGACGGGTGGGGACGTACTCGCTCGGCATGCGCCAGCGCCTCGGGATCGCCGCGGCCCTCCTCGGCGACCCGCAGACGCTGGTGCTCGATGAGCCCGTCAACGGCCTCGACCCCGACGGCGTGCACTGGGTGCGCGAACTGATGAAGCACCTCGCGGCCGAGGGTCGAACGGTGCTCGTCTCGAGTCACCTCATGAGCGAGATGGCGCTCACCGCAGACCATCTCGTGGTGATGGGCCGGGGCCGGCTCATCACGCAGGGGCCGGTGGCCGAGGTCATCGCCCAGGCGACCCAGTCCGACGTGCTCGTGCACTCGCCGGAGTCCGACCGACTCGCCGCAGCGCTCTCCGGCATCGGGGCGACATCGCGGACAGCACCGGACGGCGCGCTGCTCGTCACGAACGTCACGGCAGCGCAGGTCGGCGAGCTCGCGGCATCCCTCTCGATCCCACTGCACGAGTTGACGCCGCAGCAGGGCTCGCTCGAGGACGCGTTCCTCGCCCTCACGAAGGACGATCAGGAGTACGTGGCGGGCGGCACGCCCTCCGACGCCACCCGGAGCGGAGCCCAGCGATGACCACGACCACCCTTCCCGCATCCGGCACCCGAGTGAGCTTCGGCGGCGTCTTCACCTCGGAGTGGCTCAAGTTCCGCTCCCTGCGATCGAGCTGGTGGCTGGCGGGCTCCGCCGTCGTCGGCACCCTGCTCCTCGTGGCGTTCTGGAGCACGGCCGTCCCCGGCGCCTCCCTGGCCAACGTGCTGGCTGCCATGGCGAACGGCTACGTCGTCTGCGGTCTGCTGCTCATCGTCATCGGAGCGATGATCTCGACCGCGGACTACGAGAACCACGCGATCACGGTCTTCCTCGCCGCCGTGCCGAGCCGCACTCCTCTCGTGCTGGCCAAGGTGCTCCTGGCCGCGATCGTCGGGGTCGTCGTCGGAGGGGTGGCGGGTGCCCTGGCGCTCGCTGTGTCGATCGCCCTGCACGGAGGCGGTGCGTCGTTCGGTGATCCCGGAGTGCTCCGTGTCCTCGGCGACGTCGCCTTCTACGGCGCCGTGCTCTGCGTGACCGGCGCGACGGTGGGCCTCGTCTTCCGATCGACCATCGCGAGCGTCGGTGCGGCCATCGGCTACCTGTTCATCGTGCCGATCATCATCGGCCTCGTACCCCTCGATGCGTTCGGCCTGTTCAGTCAGACCTTCCCGGGCAACGCATCCACCAACTTCTTCGGCGTCACCGTGGATCCGGGCCACCTCGATCCGGTCTCCGGCGTGATCGCGGCCGTCATCTGGACGGCGGCCTGGGTGGTCTTCGCGGTGTTCTGGGTTAAGCGCCGCAACGCCTGAGAGGCGCCGGCCCGTCCTGACGCCTTCTTCTACGAGTCCCGTGCGCGTGATCGCGCATGGGACTCGTCTGTTTCCGACCTCTCGAGCGCCGTCGAACGCGGAGGAAACTTCCTCTTGCACTCGGCGGTATTCGGTGTCACTATGTACTGGTAGTCAACATCACTGAGTACTAGTACTCATCACCGCAGAGTAGTTGGAAGGAGGGTCCCATGGGCAAGCAACAGATGACCGAGATGCTCAAGGGCACGCTCGAGGGCATCGTGCTCGCGATCGTCGCCTCCGAGCCCGCATACGGCTACGAGATCACGGCGAAGCTGCGGGACGAGGGCTTCTCCGACATCGTCGAGGGCACCGTCTACGCGCTGCTGGTCAGGATCGAGCAGCGAGGACTCGTCGACGTGACGAAGGTCCCGTCGGAGAAGGGTCCACCACGCAAGGTGTACTCGCTGAACGCACAGGGCGGCGAGTACCTCGAGGAGTTCTGGAAGAGCTGGAGCTTCCTTGCAGAACGGATCGAACAGCTCCACCACCACCACCACACAGACAACCCGCAGCACGAAGGAGAATGACCATGGCCGCGAAGTGGATCGAGACCCTCACGGGTTCGCTCGAGCAGAAGAAGCAGTACAAGCAGGACAAGGCCCGCATCGACGGCCTCC
>JBEVEO010000186.1:0-2667 GCA_040512695.1 Leifsonia sp.
CGCCGCCGATCGCATCAGTCTCGAGCCCTACGACGAGGCGATGGTGCAGCCATCGTCGATCGACGTGCGGCTCGACCGCTTCTTCAGGCTGTTCGACAACCACCAGTACCCGTTCATCGATCCGGCGGAAGACCAGCCCGAGCTCACGCACCTCATCGAGGTCGCGCCCGACGAGCCTTTCATCCTGCACCCCGGCGAGTTCGCGCTCGGCGCCACGTTCGAGGCCGTCTCGTTGCCCGACGACATCGCCGCCCGCCTCGAGGGCAAGAGCTCGCTCGGACGTCTCGGCCTGCTGACGCACTCGACCGCGGGGTTCATCGACCCCGGGTTCTCCGGGCACGTGACGCTCGAGCTGTCGAACGTGGCGACGCTGCCGATCCTGCTGTGGCCCGGCATGAAGATCGGCCAGATGTGCTTCTTCCGGCTGTCGTCTCCCGCCGACAAGCCCTACGGGTCGGCCGAGTACAGCTCGCGCTACCAGGGGCAGCGGGGACCGACCGCATCCCGGTCGTTCCTGAACTTCCACCGCACCGATGTCACGGCGACGGATGCGGGCAGCCTCGGGGCCTGAGTGAGCCTCGCGGCCAGGTTCAGGCAGCCGCCAGGAACGGCTGGTGCATGTAGTCCGCTCCCGCGACGATCGCCAGGGACGACTCCGGTACCTCGATGAACGCCCCGGGCAGGCTGTTGAGCGGCTCCGATACGATGACGCGCGCCGTGTCGCCGAAGAGGTTCAGTCGGTCGGCATCCGGATACAGCTCGCGCAGTGCCGGGATGTCGGCCGAATGGAACAGCGTTCTGGTGCGGCCCGCCGACGAGTAGCGGAACGCCCAGATGGTCTCGCCATCGGCGACGGCGACCGTGCCCTGCATCGGGAAGTCGACGCCGTGGTCGTGACCGACGGACTCGACCAGGCGGATGGTCTGCGTCATCGCGGCGACCGGGTCGTCCTGCAGGCCGAAGGTGAGCGCGAGGTGGAACAGCACCTCGGAGTCGGTCGTGCCGTGGATGTGCGGGTACAGCGAGGGATCGACCGCGAAGGTCAGGTCGCGCTTCATCTTGGCGAATCCCGACAGGAAGCCGTTGTGCATGAACAGCCAGTTCTCGTAGCGGAACGGATGGCAGTTGGTCTGCTGGATGGGTGGTCCGCCGGCTGCTCGCACGTGGGCGAAGAACATCGGACTCTGCACGGCCCGTGTGAGCTCGCGGAGATTCTCGTCGTGCCAGGCCGGCTCGATGCTGTGGAAGATGGCCGGAAGACTGCCCTTCTGCCCGTCCGCCGGATACCAGCCGAAGCCGAATCCGTCGCCGTTCACGGTCTCAGCCCCGAGTGGGGAGTTGAGCGACTGGGCCACGAGCGAGTGCTGGGCATCCAGTATCAAGGTCGAGGGAGCGAGGGGCTCGCCCGCGTACGCCAGCCAGCGGCACATGCGATCATCTCCTTGCGCGCAGCGCTGTGAGTGGTCGTGCCCGGGCTGCACCTGATCGGATGCTACTCGCCTGCCCTTCCGGCCAGAACCCCCAACCGCCTGTCAACCCCCCTCCCGGCGGAGGCCGCCCCGTCGTAGCCTGAAGACCAGCGTGCGAGGAGGCACCCGTGGACGTGCAGTCAGTCGACCCGACGGTCAGGGAACGCTCGCCCTCCGCGCTGACACCGCCCCCGCCGCGCGGGCCGCTCAGCGCACGCCTGATCGACGTGCTCGCCACGGATGCGCCCGCCCTGCTGGACCTCGAACTCGACCGGGCGGTGGCCGATGCGGTCGACCTCAGCGACGACATCCTGCTCGATGACGACCTGCAGCTCGCCCTCTTCCTGATGTACGAGCTGAGCTACGGCGGAATCGCGGGGGTCGCGGACGACTGGGAGTGGGATGCGTCGCTGCTGACCGCTCGCGGCCGCCTCGAGGCGGCGTTCGAGCACGCCCTGCGTGCCGCCGTTGCCCAACCCCGCGCGTCCCGCGGCGTGCCCGAGGCGCTGTTCGCGCTCGTCGCCGACGACTCCGGGCCCAGCCTGTCGGCGTGGGTGGAGCACGAGGCCGATCTCGAGCAGGTGCGCGAGATCCTCGCCGCGCGCTCGATCTACACGCTCAAGGAGGCCGATCCCCACAGCTGGGCGATCCCGAGACTGAAGGATGCCGCGAAGGTCGCCCTCGTCGAGATCCAGTACGACGAGTACGGCAGCAGCCGCCCCGACCGCATGCACGCCACGATCTTCGCCCGCTGCCTGCGTTCCGTCGGGCTGGACGACCACTACGGCGCGTATCTCGATCACGTTCCCGTGCTCGTGCTGACCTCGATGAACCTGATGTCGCTGTTCGGGCTGCATCGGCGGCTCAGGGGAGCGATCGTCGGACACCTCGCCGCCTACGAGATGACCTCGTCGCTTCCCTGCCGCGCATACGCGAACGGACTGCGGCGGCTCGGCCTGGGCGAGGACACCACGGACTACTTCGACGAGCACGTCGCGGCGGATGCGGTGCACGAGCAGATCGCGGCGCGCGACCTGGCCGGCGGCCTGGCGGAGGCCGAACCGGCGCTCGCCGACGACATCCTGTTCGGCGCATCCGCCTGCCTCACGATCGACGGGATGCTCTGGGGCGGCATGAGAGCAGCGTTAGCGGCCGGGCGATCCGCCCTGCGGAAGAGCCTCACGTGAGCGCGCCGGAC
>JBEVEO010000187.1:0-9439 GCA_040512695.1 Leifsonia sp.
CCGGTGGGCGTGAAGCCGTCGAAGGACTTGCAGCGCGACCACTGCGCCTCGCTGAACTGGATGTTGCGCGCCGTGATGTCGTTGACGACCGTGTAGCCCCAGACGTGGTCGAGGGCGTCGCGCACCGAGACGTTCTTGGCCGGCTTGCCGATGATGACGCCGAGCTCGGCCTCGTAGTCGACCTGGTCGGAGATCTCGGCGGGCCCTGTCGTCGTGTTCTCGTGGCCCGGGCGGGAGTTCGGCCCCAGGGCGAAGACGGTCATCGCCGTCTCGGTGCGCAGCTTCAGCTCGGAGGCGTGGGCGGCGTAGTTCGCCCCGATGGCGAGGATGTGCGGTGGCCGGAGCACCGCGGACGCGTGGCGCAGGGTGGCGACGGGGGTGAGGCTCGTGCGGTTCGCGATCGCGTTGGCCACGACCGCGCGCACATGGGCGAGTCCCGCCTCTCCGCGTTCGATGAGCTCCTGGAGGTCGGCCGGCGCCTCGTCCATGACCTCGTCGAGGAACAGCGCCCCGTCGTCGACGACGGCGGCGAGCCGGTTGACCGACTCGCCCTCGACCCTGAGATGCGCGAACTTCACCTGTCTAGGCTATCCGGAGCCTCGGCTCCGTCCGTTGCGGAGATCACCGCCCGACGGGCGCAGTTGTTGGAGATCTCCACAACGGCAGCTATCGGAGGGACACGACGGAGGGATGCGGGCATTCCGCCGAGCGGGTCGGTATCGTCGAAGGGTGTCCGAACCGGCGCCCCTCCTCCCCGCGGAGGACGACGCCGCCCTCCTGGACCGGGCCCTCGGCGATCGGGACTGGATGATCCTGCCTCCCGGCTGCCGCGCGAGTCGCTTCGCTGCTCCCAGCGGCTCGCTCGCCGTCATCTCGATGGGCGACCCGACGAATCCGCGCATCGTCCTCGTCCCCGGTGCCACGGGCTCCAAGGAGGACTTCATCCTCGTGATGCCGCTGCTGGTCGCGGCCGGGTACTTCGTCGAGAGCTACGACCTCGCCGGCCAGTACGAATCAGCAGGCGCCGGGCCGGCCCACGGACACTACGACTACGAGCTCTTCACCGCCGACATGGTCGCGTTCCTCGAAGCCGGAGTGACGCCCGCCCACCTGCTCGGCTACTCCTTCGCAGGCACGATCGCGCAGCTCGTGCTCACCCGGCGGCCCGAGCTGGTCGCGAGTCTCACCCTGCTCGGCTGCCCGCCCGAGCCCGGGCACGCCTACCGCGGGATCCCGGTCCTCGGGCACCTCAGTCGCCGGCTCACGCCGCGCCAGGGTGCCGGGCTCATGATCTGGGGCGTGCGCACCAACAAGAACCGCGTCCCTCCCGGACGGCTGCGCCTCGCGCGGCACCGGTTCGCCTACACCAGGCGCTCGAGCGTCGACGACATCATCGGGTTGATGGCAGAGACCCCCGACCTGCGCTCGGCGGTGCGGGCGAGCGGGGTCCCCGTCCTCGTGGCTGCCGGCGCGCGCGACCTGTGGCCGGCACGGCTGCAGCGCGACTTCGCTGCGGCCATCGGTGCCCGGCTGGCGCTGTACGACACCGGTCACAGCCCGTGCGAGACGACGCCGCATCAGCTCGCGCGCGACATCATCGAGCTGTGCTCGGATGCCGACGCGGCTCAGGAGCCGTAGGCGGTCGCCTCGGGTTCCTCGTCGGCGCTCGCACGGCGCAGCGCCCGGCGTCGCCACGGGGTCTCGTCGGAGTGCACGCCCAGGGTGAGGAAGGCCGCGCGGAGCCGACGCCGCAGGCCGGGCCAGGTGGCGAACGGCCGTGCCGAGATGCCGACCCGCAGGGTCTCGTCGTAGACGACGACGGTATCGGGCGGCAGGTGGAAGCTGATGTCGAGGTCGTCGTGCACGTCCGCTCTCGTGCGATGGACGTCGGATCGCACCCGCATCCACACCTCGCGGCGCATCGCGAAGTTGGAGCCGAACAGCGGAGGGTGTCCGAGCCAGATCGACATCGACCAGAAGTAGCCGCCGATGTAGAGCACCTGGCCGGCGGCGGCCACGAGCGGATTGCCGTCGTAGAACTCGCCGGGACCGGTGACGGCGTCGACATCCGGCGACGTGACGAACTCGGCCTCGATGTGCGCCAGCCAGTCCGGCGGCGGGACGGAGTCGGCGTCCAGGCGGGCGATGATGTCGCCCGTCGCCGCGTCGTAGCCCGTCGCCGCTGCCGGCCAGATCCCGCGGACGGGTTCGAAGACCACCCGGGCACCGGCGGCGCGGGCCACGTCGGCCGTCGCGTCCGTGCTGCCGTTGTCGACCACGATGATCTCCGTGGCCGACAGGAGCTGGTCGTTCAGGGCCGCGAGGCACCGCTCCAGCATCTCGGCGTCGTCGAGTGCCGGGATCACGACCGACAGTGTTGGCATGCGCCCTCCTGACGAGATGCTACGCGCTGGCGGCCCGCCAGAGGTGCATTCCCGCGTAGCTGCGCCACGGCGCCCACGCCTGTCCGCGCTCGACCAGTGCGCGCGCCTCGGACGGCAGCCCGAGACGGTCGGCGCCCTGGCGCACCGCGAGGTCGCTCGTGAGCAGCACATCCGGGCTGCCGAGCACCCGCATGGCCATGTAGCCCGCCGTCCACGGACCGATGCCGGGGATGGCCGTCAGCGCCTCCGTGAGGTCGTCGCGCGTCGCGCCGGGGTCCACGACGAGCGCGCCGGCGGCGAGTCGTTCCGCCACGTCGACGATCGTCGCGATGCGTCTCGTCGGGCCGCGCAGCACGGCGGCGCCGCTCGCCGCGATCTGGGCGGCCGTCGGGAACAGCGTCCACGCCCCATCCGCGCTCCGCTCGCCGATCTCGCCGGCGATGCGGCCGAGGGCCGTGCGCGCCGACGCCACCGAGACCTGCTGCCCGATGAGAGTGCGGAACAGCGTCTCGTGCGGGTCGATGGTCCCCGGAACGCGGATGCCCGGTACAGCGGCCACCGAACGGGCCAGGGCCGGATCGGCGCCGAGCGTCGCATCGATGGCCTCGGCGTCGGCATCAGCGTCGAGGAGGCGTCGCACCCGGCTCACGAGGGGCATGAGATCGGAGAGCGAGGCGACGGTCGCGTCGCAGGTGATGGCCGGCACCGGGCTGTCGGTGTCGACGCCGAGCGCGATCGTCGCGATCCCGCCGGGCAGGCGGACGGCGCGGCGGTACACCTGCCCGTCCCAGCTCTCCACGCCGGCGACGGCGCGGACGCCGAGGAACGCGAGCACCCCGGCACCGTCGAACGGGGCTCTGGCCGGCAGCCGGAGGCTGACACTGGTGGCGCCGGGAAGGTCTCGCCCGGTCGGCAGCGCCGCGCCGCGGGCACGGCTGCGCAGCTCGGTCGGCGTGAGCTCGTAGACGGCGGCGATCGTGTCGTTGAACTGCCGGATGCTGCCGAAGCCGGCTGCGAACGCGACGTCGGCGATCGGCAGGTCGGTGCTGGTGAGGAGGATCCGTGCCGATTGCGCCCGATGCGCCCTGGCGAGGGCCAGCGGCCCGGCACCGAGCTCCGAGCGCAGCACCCGGGTGAGGTGCCGCGGCGTGTAGCCGAGGTGCGCGGCGAGGCCGGGGACGCCCTCCCGCTCGACGGCGCCGTCGGAGATCAATCGCATGGCGCGCGCCGCGAGGTCGTCGCGGATGTTCCACTCCGGCGACCCGGGCACCGCATCGGGCAGGCAGCGCTTGCACGCCCGGAGGCCGGCCTCGTGCGCGGCGGCTGCGGTCAGGAAGAACGACACGTTCTTCCGCTGCGGGGTCATGGCCGGGCAGCTCGGCCGGCAGTAGATCCCGGTCGAGTGCACCCCGGTGATGAACTGGCCGTCGAAGCGCGCATCGCGGGAGCTCATCGCCCGATAGCGGGTCTCGAACAGCGGGTCCGCTGCGGCGATGGAACTGGTCATGACTCCAGCGTCGCACGTTCCGGACCCATCCGTCAGCGGTTTTCGGACATCGCCGCGTGTCAAGGGGGAGCGCGCCCACCCGGCACTGGTTAGCCTTGCGGAATGAGCGGCCAGGACAGCGAGCGGAACGAACCGAAGGGCCCCGGCCTCGTCCAACGCGTGACCGCGTGGGCGCTGAGCACGAAGCCGGTGCGGGCCTTCCTGCTGTACCAGGAGCACCACGGCGCGATGCTCGCAGACAGCGTCACCTATCGGGTGCTGTTCTCGGTGTTCGCCGGCGTGTTCCTCGGTTTCGCGCTCGCCGGGATCTGGCTGGCGGGAAACCCCGACGCGATGGCCGCCCTGATCGACGCCGTCAACGCCACGATCCCGGGCCTCATCGGCGACGACGGGCTCATCAGCCCCGACGACGTCGTCCAGCCGCTGACCTTCGGCATCACCGGGACCATCGCGCTCATCGGACTCGTCGGTGCGGCGATCGGGGCGATCGGCTCCCTCCAGACGGCCTTCAGGAACATCGCGGACCAGCCCAACGACACGACGTTCTTCGTCTGGATCCAGTTGCGCAACCTGGGCCTCGCCATCGGCTTCGGTGCGGCGCTCCTGGTCGCCGCCGGCATCACGTTCTTCAGCACCTCCGCGCTGAACTCGGTGTTCGCGTTCATCGGCGCCGACCGGCACTCCTGGATCGCGGATGCCTCCACCCGCGCCGTGAGCATCCTCGTCATCTTCGCCATCGACACCCTGGTCGTCGGCGTCATGTTCCGCATGATGTCGGGACTGCGCCCGCCGGCGCGCATCCTCTGGACCGGTGCGGTGCTCGGCGGCATCGGCCTCACGGTGCTGCAGGTGCTCTCCAGCCTGTTCGTGGGCGGAGCGAGCAGCAATCCCCTCCTGGCCTCCTTCGGCTCGCTCATCGCCCTCCTGCTCTGGCTGAACCTCTCCAGCCAGGTCATCCTCATCGCCGGCGCGTACATCGTCACCGGCGTGGAGGAGCACGAGGACCGGGTGCGTGCCCGCTATGGCGCGACGACCTTCGAGACGCGCCGGGTGCAGCGCGCGGAACGTGCCGTCGAGGCAGCGGCCAGGGAGCTCGACGTGGCGCGCGAGGCCGCCAAGCCCAAGCCGCAGAAGAAGAAGGACTCGGCGTCCGCGAAGCCGTGATCCGGCCGTCCTAGGCTGATGTCATGGCTGTGATCGACGTCCTGCGCGACCTCCTCGGCGATGTCGTGTCGACGGCCGCCGCCGACCTCGAGGCGACGCGGTCCGATCGATCCGGCTTCCGGTCCGATGCACCGCCGGCCGCCGTCGTCTTCGCGGAGTCGATCGAGCAGGTGCAGGCGACCCTCCGCTTCGCCAGTGAGCACCGGATCCCGGTCGTGCCACGCGGGGCGGGCACCGGGCTCGCCGGCGGTGCGATCGGCGACGCCGGCTCCATCGTGCTCGACCTGTCACGGATGGACCGGATCCTCGCCGTCGACGCCGATGACGAGCTGGCGGTCGTGGAACCGGGCGTCGTCAACGACGACCTCGACGCCGCCGTCCGTCCGCTCGGGCTCTGGTACGCCCCCGACCCCGCCTCGAAGGCGATCTCCACCATCGGCGGCAACATCGCCACGAACGCCGGTGGGCTGCTGTGCGCCAAGTACGGGGTCACCCGGGAGGCCGTGCTCGGCCTCGCCGTCGTCCTCGCCGACGGCCGGCTGCTCCGTACCGGCCACCGCACGGTGAAGGGCGTCACCGGATACGACCTCACGGCCCTGTTCACCGGCTCCGAGGGCACGCTCGGCATCATCGTCGAGGCGACGGTGCGACTGCGCCCGGTCCCGGTCGGCGAGCCCGTGACCATCGGGGCCTTCTTCCCCGACGTCGCGGCCGCCGCTGCGGCATCCGCCGCGATCACGGCGGCCCGGCTCCGTCCAGCCGTCATGGAGCTCATCGATGGTCAGGCGCTCGGATCGATCCGCGCCCACCTCGGCTCCGCCGCCTTCGTCGGCACGCCCCTCGAGGTGGAGCCGGACGGGCCGGGAAGCGCGGCGTTCCTGCTCGTGCAGTGCGACGGATCCGCCGCCGCCGATGAGGCGACCCGAGCGCTGTCCGTGATCGAGGGGGCAGGGGGAGCGGCGCGTCTCGCGGAGGACGCCGCCGCCGGCGAGCGGCTGCTCGCCATCCGACGCGCCTTCCACCCGGCCGTCGCCGCCGGAGGCGAGGTGCTCATCGAGGACGTCTCGGTACCGCGATCGCGGATGGCGGAGATGTTCCGCATCATCGACGAGATCGGCGAGCGCTACGGCATCCGCATCCCCACCGTCGCCCACGCCGGCGACGGCAACCTGCACCCGAATTTCGTCTACGACGGCGGCGAGGTGCCGCAGCATGTCTGGGCGGCTGCCGACGACCTGTTCCGCGCCGCGCTCGCACTCGGAGGGACCCTCACGGGCGAGCACGGCGTCGGTCTCCTCAAACGGCGCTGGCTCGCGGAGGAGCTGGGCGACGACGGCTACGCCCTGCAGCGCGAGCTCAAACGGGTGTTCGACCCGGACGGCATCCTCAATCCGGGAAAGTTGTTCGCCGACTGACGTGCGGAAGTCGCCGGCGGCTGGGGCGTCGCGACGCTTCATGGCTACGATGTGGCCATGAGCGATTCTCCCGAGCTGGCAACGCATCGGGCCTCGTTCCTCCATCGTCGCGGATTCGTGACCGAGGAGTCGGTGTACGGAATCGTCGTGACGAGCGGACTGATCGCGGCGACCGGTGGTCACGGGGCGGAGCCGTGGACGGTCTTCACGACCGTCGTCGCCACGATCCTCGTGTTCTGGGCCGCCCACGTGTACGCCGGTACCATCGCCGGCCGACGGGGAGCGCACGACCAGCGCACGACGATGGCGGCCGACTTCCGGCACTCCCTGCAGCGCTCGTTCGGATTCCTCCTGTCGGCGTTCATCCCGTCCCTGATCCTGCTCCTCGGGGCCCTCGAGGTGGTCGACGACACCTACGCGATCTGGGCGGCACTGTGGTCGTGCGTCGCGATCCTCGCCTTTCTCGGCTTCTTCGCGTTCCGGCGCTACGGCAGCGGGTGGCTGATGTGCATCGTCGGCGCGATCATCACGACCTCGTTCGGCATCGCCGTGATCGTGCTGAAGGCCATCATCCACTGAGGCACGACGGCGACGGACTGCGCAGCCGGACCGGAGCCGTGCGGCACAAGAAAATCTCGCCGTCCGGTGGTGCGGCAGTGCCTGCGACTCGACCGGCCGACGAGATTGGCCTGACTCCAGAATGCACGAGCACGGCACGGATGGCAAGGCCTGCGTCTAGAGTCGTGGCATGACGCAGTCGAGGACGGCGAAGGCCGACGCCGTGTTCTCACGCGCGTTCCTGCTGGCGACCCTGGCCGCAGGGATGGTCATGGCGATGGCGACGGCCTCGACGCTCGCGACGTCCACCACCGGAACCGTCGCGGCGATCGCGCTCGTCTCCCTCGTCACGATCGCCGCGGCGCGCGGGCGGCTCGTCCGGTCGGCCATCGCCGCGATCCTCGGCCTCTCGAGCACGGTGCCCGAGCATCCGACCGTCGCCGGTGTGGAACGGTGCGAGATCCGCCAGAGCGATCCGGATGCTGCCGGTCACGCCCGACCCCGGGCGCCGGGATCCCGGCCGACGGTCGTCCGGGAGCGCCTGCACTGAAGCACGTCCTGCACGACCAGACGGTCCCCATCCGCTCTCTTCGTCAGGAAACCCATGGATCTCTACGCCTTCGGCCCCATCGCGGCCGCGCTCGACACCGCTTCCGAGTTCGTCATCTCCGTAGCCGATGCCCTCGGCCCGCTCGCCGGTGCGAACAGCGCAGCCCTGGCCATCGTGCTGCTCACTCTTGCGCTGCGCACCGTCCTCATCCCCGTCGGCTTCTCGCAGGTGCGTGCCCAGCGCGTCCGTGAGCGGCTGGCACCACGGATCGCCGACATGCGCCGGCGGCACGCGAAGGACGGTGCGCGGTTGCAACGGGAACTGGCGGCGCTCTACGCCGCGGAGAACGCGTCACCCCTCGCGGGCTGCCTCCCGGTGCTCGTACAGGCCCCGGTGCTCTCCGGCGTGTACGCGCTCTTCGTGCTGCCCAGCATCGCCGGCCATGCGAACCCCCTTCTGGCCCACGGGCTCTTCGGTGCACCGCTGGGAACGGGCCTCCTGGCTGCGATCGGCAGCGGATCGGTCGCGGCGATCGCCGTCCCGGCCGGCGTGGTCGCCCTCATCCTGGTCGTCGTGCTGGTGAATCGCCGCCGTTCCCTGCGCCTCGCCCAGCCCGGCGATCCCGCCGACGGCGGGGCCGCCGCCGTTCGCGCCGCGCGGGTGCTCTCGTGGCTGCCCCTCCTGACGGTGGCCTTCGCCGCCGTGGCGCCGCTCGCCGCGACCGTGTACATCCTCGTGTCCACGACGTGGACGGTCGTCGAGCGTTCGATCCTCCTCCAGTTGCTGCCGCACTGAGCGCGGCCGGCATTGGCCGTCGGCCGGGAGGGTGGTTGGATGGAGGCATGACCGATCTGAACCGCAAGCCAGAAGTCGACTTCCCCGAGGGTCCGGCACCCGAGGTCCTCGTGATCGAGGACATCGTCGTCGGCGACGGCGCCGAGGCGACGGCGGGCTCGACCGTCGACGTGCACTACCTCGGCGTCGAGTACGAGACCGGCGACGAGTTCGACTCGTCGTGGAACCGCGGCCAGTCCATCAACTTCCCGCTCAACCGGCTCATCGCCGGCTGGCAGGAGGGCATCCCCGGCATGAAGGTCGGCGGACGCCGCAAGCTCGTCGTGCCCCCGCACCAGGCGTACGGCCCGGCCGGCGGAGGGCACGCGCTCTCCGGCAAGACCCTGGTCTTCATCATCGACCTCAAGGGCGTCAGCTGATCGACTCCCTCGACCGAACGGTCCGTCCCATTGGGGGCGGGCCGTTCGTCGTTCCGGCCCGATCATGATGGCGGCTGCTCAGGAGCCGTCGGTCTCGGCTGGCTCGGGCGGATCATCCGCGACGGCGTCGATGATCGCGAGCAGCCGGGCGTCGGCGAGGATGCGGAAGTGCCCGAGCAGGGGGAGCCGGATGTTGCGGTGCGCGCCGGGCAGGAGGCTCCCGTCGGGGATGACCGGGTCGACGGAACTGAACACCGACGTGATGCGCGCGTTGACGTCGATGATGGTGGCGAAGTGCTGCAGCAGGACGTCCGACGGGGAGAACTCCCGCAGCTCGCGCTGCGTGGCGAAACGGGCGTACGGGGATCCGGCGAACGGTGTGTTCACCGCCAGCATGTGAGCGACACGGCCGGCGTCCGCATCGTCGATGAGCACCTGCTTGCCGATGAGCCCGCCCTTGCTGTGGGCGACGATGACGACGCCTCGGAGGTCCCTGGCAGCGAGTTCGTCGCTCACGAGCCGCGCCGAGTCGAGGATCGTGGCACGGTTGTTCCGCAGCCCGGGGATGACGTGCACGGGGTGACCGTTCGCCGCCAGCCGCACCACGATGGGGCGCATGAACCGCCAGTCCTCGTAGATGCCGGGGA
>JBEVEO010000248.1:0-11255 GCA_040512695.1 Leifsonia sp.
TGGGCGATCGAGCAACGTACCCACGTGGACAACGGGGTGCTGCTGTGCTGGTACCACCACCGCACCATCGACAGCTCCGGCTGGCACATCCGCATGATCAACGGCAGCCCACAGATCCAACCCCCACCCGAACACGGCCCACCCACCAGGCAACCCGCCCACGCATCCCGCACCCGACAGGCCGCCGCACTCACGACGCGACTACGCACCTGAACCTTCCGCGCCAGCACCTCGCCGTGGCCCGCGACCCGCACCCCGCATCCGTCCAGCAACCGTTTCGTAGACTGGATCCCATGAGAGTCCTGGCAGCGATGAGCGGTGGCGTCGATTCAGCGGTGGCCGCCGCCCGCGCCGTCGACGCAGGACACGACGTGGTGGGGGTGCACCTCGCCCTCAGCCGCATGCCGGGAACGCTCCGCACCGGCTCGCGCGGGTGCTGCACCATCGAGGACTCCATGGACGCCCAGCGGGCCGCGAACCTCATCGGCATCCCCTATTACGTGTGGGACTTCTCCGAGCGGTTCAAGGCCGACGTCGTCGATGACTTCATCGCCGAGTACTCCGCCGGCCGCACACCGAACCCGTGCATGCGCTGCAATGAGCGCATCAAGTTCGCCGCCCTGCTGGAGAAGGCCATCGCACTCGGCTTCGACGCCGTGGTCACCGGGCACTACGCCTCGATCGTCACGGATGCCGACGGCAACCGCGAGCTGCACCGGGCGGCGGCCTGGGCCAAGGACCAGTCCTACGTCCTCGGCGTCCTCACCACAGAGCAGCTGGCGCACGCCATGTTTCCGCTCGGCGCAACCCCGTCGAAGGCCGAGGTGCGTGCGGAGGCCGCCGAGCGCGGTTTCAGTGTCGCTTCCAAGCCCGACAGCCACGACATCTGCTTCATCCCCGACGGCGACACCCGCGGCTGGCTCGCCGAGCGCGTGGGCACGGCGACCGGCGACATCCTCGACCGCAACGGCGAGAAGCTCGGTGAGCACGAGGGGGCGCACGCCTACACCGTCGGCCAGCGCCGCGGACTGCAGATCGGCACCCCGGCGCCCGACGGCCGTCCTCGCTTCGTGCTCGAGGTTCGGCCGAAGGACAACACCGTGATCGTCGGGCCCAAGGCGGCCCTCGACATCGCCGAGATCGCGGGGCACCGCTTCACCTGGGCCGGCCTGCCACCAGAGGATGCGCGCACCCCGTTCGAGTGCGAGGTGCAGATCCGCGCCCATGCCGACCCGGTTCCGGCGACGGCCGCCGTGGCCCCGGATGCTGACGGCGTCGACGAGCTCGTCGTCACCCCGCACGTGCCGTTGAACGGCGTCGCCCCCGGGCAGACCGCCGTCGTGTACGTCGGCACGCGTGTGCTCGGGCAGTGCACGATCGACCGCACGGTGAGCGCCGTTCCCGTCGACGCGCACTGACCCGCTGCGCACGACCCGCTGCGCACCGTCCCGCTGTCGGCAGTCGTCCCTAGACTGGACGGGTGAGCCCCGACGCCCCCGCAACGCCGCCGACCGACGACCAGCTCGAGAGACTCAGCCTCGAGCAGGCCTCAGCACGAGCCGGCGAGCTGACGACGATCATCATCGAGGCGCGCGACGCCTACTACGAGCGCGATGCCGCCGTGTGGTCCGACCAGGAGTACGACGGTTTCATCCATGAGCTCGAGGCGCTCGAGCGGCTGTTCCCCGCCGTGCAGAGTCAGGACAGCCCCACGCTCTCCGTCGGAGGTCGCGCGGACTCGACCCTGTTCGCGCCGGTCCAGCACGCCGAGCGCATGCTCAGCCTCGACAACGTCTTCTCCATCGCCGAGTTCGAGGCGTGGGCCGCCAAGGTGGAGCGCGACGCCGGCCGTCGGGTCGACTTCCTCTGCGAGCTCAAGATCGACGGCCTCGCCATCAATCTGCGCTACGAGAACGGCGTGCTCGTATCAGCCGCCACCCGCGGCGATGGCGTCGTCGGCGAGGACGTCACCGAGAACATCCGGTTCATCACGGCCATCCCCGAGAGGCTCGCGGGAGAGGGCCACCCGGCCCTCGTCGAGGTGCGGGGGGAGGTGTTCTTCCCCGTCGAGTTGTTCCGCCAGCTCAACGCGGCCCAGGCGGCCGCCGGCGATCGCGTGTTCGCGAATCCGCGCAATGCGGCGAGCGGTTCGCTCCGTCAGAAGGCCGAGGGCAAGTCCGGCGCCCAACTCGAGCTCATGCACGACAGGCTCTCCCGGCTGCGCATGCTGGTGCACGGCATCGGCGCCTGGGAGAACCCGCCCGTCGACTCGCAGTCGGCCACGTACGAGCTGCTGAAGAGCTGGGGCCTGCCGACGTCGCCCTACTACCGGGTCGTGCCCACGGCCGAGGGTGCGGCCGACTTCATCCGCTACTACGGCGAGCATCGCGACAGCGTGAGTCATGAGATCGACGGCATCGTCGTCAAGGTCGACGAACTCGAACTGCACGACGAGCTGGGCGCCACGAGCAGGGCACCGCGCTGGGCGATCGCGTACAAGTACCCGCCTGAGCAGGTCAACACCAAGCTCCTCGACATCGTGGTGAGCGTCGGCCGCACCGGCCGCGCCACCCCGTACGCGGTCATGGAGAAGGTCCGCGTGGCCGGAAGCGAGGTGCGTCAGGCCACCCTGCACAACCAGGACGTGGTGAAGGCCAAGGGCGTGCTCATCGGCGACACGGTCGTCCTGCGCAAGGCGGGCGACGTCATCCCCGAGGTGCTCGGCCCGGTGGTCGAACTCCGCGACGGCACGGAGCGCGCCTTCGTCATGCCCGCGAACTGCCCGGAATGCGGTACGCCGCTGCGGCCGATGAAGGAGGGCGACATCGACCTCCGCTGCCCCAACGCGCGCAGCTGCCCCGCGCAGGTACGCGGGCGCGTCGAGCACATCGGCTCGCGGAGCGCACTCGACATCGAGGCGCTGGGCGAGGTGTCGGCCGCGGCCCTCACCCAACCGCAGTCGCCCGAGATCCCGCCTCTCGTCACCGAGGCCGCCCTGTTCGAGCTCACCGTCGACGAACTGCTCCCCATCGAGGTCATCGTGCGGGATGCCGAGACCGGCCTTCCCAAAGAGGACGAGGACGGCGCTGTGCGGGTGCGCACACCGTTCACCCGCAATCCGACGGCCGCCGAGAAGCGCGCAGGGCAGACCGGCCAGCAGCCGTCCGCGAGCGCGCTCAAACTGCTCGAGGAGATCGAGAAGGCGAAGACCAAGCCGCTGGCGCGCCTTCTCGTCGCGCTCAACATCCGTCACGTCGGACCGGTGGCCGCCCGTGCCCTGGCCGGCTGGTTCGGATCGCTGGATGCGATCCGCGCAGCCGACCGCGAGGAGCTGGCCCAGGTCGAGGGGGTCGGCGGCATCATCGCCGACGCGGTCATCGACTGGTTCACCGTGGACTGGCATGTCGACATCGTCGATCGCTGGCAGGCGGCGGGCGTGCAGTTCGCCACCCCGGATCACCCCGGCCCCGGCGCTGCCGCGGCCGCCGGTGGTACTCTCGCGGGTCTCACGGTCGTCGCGACGGGCAGCCTCGACGGCTTCTCGCGCGAGGGCGCCCAGGAGGCGATCATCGCGGCCGGGGGAAAGGCCGCATCGAGCGTGTCGAAGAACACCGACTTCGTTGCTGCGGGCCCCGGTGCCGGCTCGAAGCTCGCCAAGGCCGAACAGCTGGGCATCACGGTCCTGGACGCCGACGGATTCCGGCTGCTGCTCGAAGGCGGACCGGATGCCGTGAAGGCCCTCGCGCCCAGCGCCGAGGCCGGGCCCGCGCCCGCGGCGGAGTGAGGAGCCCGGCCCGCGGGCCACGACGACGATAGACTGGAACCCAGCCCCTCATCGTTCGCTATCGACGGAGAAGTATGTCCGGAATCAGTGCCGAGCAGGTCGCGCACATCGCGAATCTCGCACGCATCGACCTCAGCCCAGAAGAGATCGCGACCCTGGCCGCGGAACTCGACCAGATCGTCGACTCGGTGGCGAAGGTGACCGAGGTCGCCACGCCCGACGTGCCGGCCACGAGCCACCCGATCCCGCTCGAGAACGTGTTCCGTGAGGACGTCGTCGGTGAGACGCTCACCCGGGAACAGGCCCTCGCGGGCGCTCCCGACCACGACGGGTCGCGCTTCCGCGTCTCGGCGATCCGGGGGGAGGAGCAGTGAGCGACGACATTCTCCGCCTGAGCGCATCCGAGCTCGGCGAGCGTCTCACCGCGGGCGACCTGAGTTCCGTCGAGGCCACTCAGGCTTCGCTCGATCGCATCGCCGCCGTCGACGGTGGAGTGCACGCCTTCCTGCACGTCGCGACGGATGCCGCCCTCGCGGCGGCAGCCGACATCGATCGTCGTCGCGCCTCCGGCGAGAAGCTCGGCCCCCTCGCCGGCGTCCCGATCGCCATCAAGGACGTGCTCGTCACCGACGACATGCCGACCACCGCGGGATCCCGCATCCTCGAGGGCTGGCTGCCGCCGTACGACGCAACATCGGTGAAACTCGTCCGCGAAGCCGGCCTCATCCCGCTCGGCAAGACCAACATGGACGAGTTCGCCATGGGCTCGAGCACCGAGCACTCCGCCTACGGTCCCACTCGCAACCCCTGGGACCTCGACCGGATCCCCGGCGGCTCCGGTGGAGGCTCGGCGGCCGCCGTCGCAGGTTTCGAGGCGCCCATCGCCCTCGGAAGCGACACCGGCGGATCCATCCGGCAGCCAGCGCACGTCACGGGAACCGTCGGAGTGAAGCCCACCTACGGAGCGGTCAGCCGGTACGGCGCGATCGCCATGGCGTCCTCCCTCGACCAGATCGGCCCGGTCAGCCGCACGGTGCTCGACTCGGCACTGCTGCACGACATCATCGCCAAGCACGATCGGCACGACTCGACCTCGCTCCGCGACCGCTGGCCGTCGATGGCCGACGCCGCGCGCAGGGGCGACGTGGCCGGACTGCGTATCGGCGTCATCCGCCAGCTCGACGGCGAGGGCTTCCAGAAGGGCGTGCTCGAGCGGTTCCACGAGTCCCTGGCCCTGCTGGAGAAGGCCGGCGCCGAGATCGTCGAGGTCAACACCCCCAACTTCGAGTACGCCATCTCCGCGTACTACCTGATCATGCCGGCGGAGGCGTCGAGCAACCTCGCGAAGTTCGACTCCGTGCGGTTCGGCCTGCGGGTCACCCCTCCGGGCGGCGGCACCGTGGAGGATGTCATGTCGGCCACCCGTGAGGCCGGATTCGGATCCGAGGTCAAGCGCCGCATCATCCTCGGCACCTACGCCCTCTCCGCGGGCTACTACGACGCGTACTACGGCAGTGCCCAGAAGGTGCGCACCCTCGTGCAGCGCGACTTCGACGCCGCCTTCAAGAACGTGGACGTGCTCGCCTCCCCGACGGCGCCGACGACCGCCTTCCGTCTCGGCGAGAAGCTGGACGACCCGATGGCGATGTACCTCAACGACATCGCCACGATTCCCGCCAACCTCGCGGGCGTGCCCGGGATCTCGCTGCCGGCCGGCCTCGCCGACGAGGACGGGCTGCCCGTCGGCATCCAGTTCCTGGCCCCCGCGCGTGCCGACGACCGGCTCTACACCGTGGGCGCCGCGCTGGAATCGCTGCTCGAGGCGCAGTGGGGCGGTCGGCTCCTCGACCGGGCCCCCGATCTCACCCGACTCGTCGCTGCCCAGGAAGGTGTCCGCTGATGGCCCGCGCAGAACTGATGGACTTCGACAAGGCGCTCGAGCTGTTCGAGCCGGTCATGGGCTTCGAGGTGCACGTCGAGCTCAACACCAAGACGAAGATGTTCTCGGATGCCCCGAATGTCTTCGGCTCCGAGCCGAACACCAACATCACCCCGACCTGCCTCGGCCTGCCCGGCTCCCTGCCGGTCGTCAATGGGCAGGCTGTGCGGTACTCGATCAGCCTGGGCCTCGCGCTCGGCTGTTCGATCGCCCCGACCAGCCGGTTCGCCCGGAAGAACTACTTCTACCCGGACACCCCGAAGAACTACCAGATCTCGCAGTATGACGAGCCGATCGCCTTCGAGGGCTCCGTCGACGTCGAACTCGCCGACGGCAGCATCGTCTCGATCCCGATCGAGCGCGCTCACATGGAGGAGGACGCCGGAAAGCTCACGCACGTCGGCGGTTCGACCGGGCGCATCCAGGGCGCCGAGTACTCGCTGGTCGACTACAACCGCGCAGGCGTGCCACTCGTCGAGATCGTCACGAAGCCGATCTACGGCGCCGAGCACTCCGCGCCCGAACTCGCCAAGGCGTATGTCGCGACGATCCGCGACATCGTGGTCTCGCTCGGCATCTCCGACGCGCGCATGGAGCGCGGCAACCTGCGCTGCGATGCGAACGTCTCGCTGCGTCCGCGCGCTGCGGCGGGGGAGCCCGTCGCACCGCTCGGCACCCGCACGGAGACCAAGAACGTGAACTCGCTGCGTTCCGTCGAACGCGCCGTGCGCTACGAGATCCAGCGTCAGGCGGCCATCCTCGCGAAGGGCGGCTCCATCACGCAGGAGACCCGCCACTGGCACGAGGACACGGGGGAGACGAGCGCCGGCCGTCCCAAGAGCGACGCCGACGACTACCGCTACTTCCCCGAGCCCGACCTGCTCCCCGTCGTGCCGTCGGCCGAACTCATCGAGGAGCTGCGGTCGGCGCTTCCCGAGCCGCCGGCGGCCCGTCGCCGCCGTCTCAAGGCGGACTGGGGCTTCACCGACCTGGAGTTCCAGGACATCAACAACGCCGGTCTCCTCACCGAGATCACCGAGACCGTGGCGGCCGGTGCCACGCCCGCGGCGGCGCGCAAGTGGTGGACCGGTGAGATCGCCCGGATCGCGAACACCTCGGACGCGGATGCCGCGAGCCTGGTCTCCCCGGCCGACGTCGCGGCCCTCGCCGGTCTCGTCGAGGCAGGCACGCTCACCGACCGGCTGGCCCGCCAGGTGCTCGAAGGCGTCATCGCCGGAGAGGGCAGCCCGCAGGAGGTCGTGGACGCCCGCGGTCTCGCCGTCGTCTCCGACGACGGCGCACTCATCGCCGCGATCGACGAGGCGCTGGCCGGACAGCCCGACGTGCTCGCGAAGATCCGCGACGGCAAGGTGCAGGCCGCCGGGGCCGTCATCGGCGCCGTGATGAAGGCGATGAAGGGCCAGGCAGACGCCGCGCGCGTCCGCGAGCTCGTGCTGGAGCGCGCCCAGGCCTGATCCCCGGTCGACGGCCGCGGCTCAGGCCGCGGTCGTCAGCACCGCGAGGGGGGTGCCGGCGCAGGACGACAGGCGACGGCCGTCGCCGAGGTCGACCGCCGAACCGGCGGGGAGATCGGCCAGAGCCGCCGTGAGCGCCTCGTCACGCAGCAGCGAGCCGGTGGCGCGTCGCGGATCCGTCGACACGACGACCCGGCCGGCGCTGTTCACCAGGCTGGCATCCGTTCCGATGCGGGCGAGGCTTGCGAGCAGCACGCGTTCGGCATCCGTCACGTACAGGTCGGCCCCGACGACGCCGACCATCGTCCCGTCCACGAAGACGGGCTCGGTGAGCGTCAGCGTGTAGTCATCGGTGCACAGGTAGTCGACGTAGGGCCCGGTGATGTGGCGCAGGCCCGTCCGGGCCGGCACCCGCCACCACTCGAGCGCCGTGTGGTCGCGGAAGCTCTCCGCCGAGGGGTCTTCGACGGCCTCGAGCCGTCGTACCTGGCCGCGGCGGCCGCCGGTCCCGAAGCTGTTGCCCTCGCCCAGCCACCACGCCAGGTGCCACGGGGCGTCGGAGAGATAGCCCGGAGCCGCCACGAAGCCGGCGCCGACGACGAGACCGCCGACACGAGCGAGTTCCGGGCGCACGAGGTCGGCGACGAGGCGGTCGACGGATGCGCGCTTCGGGGCGGTCTGACCGGAGAGCAGGGCGACGAGGGCGGTGTTCCATGCGGCGATGGGCGCGAAGACGTCCCGGAAGACGTTCGTGATCTCGGCGACCTGCGCCTCGGGCGTTGTGACTGTCATCACGACGCGTTCTCCTTCGTTTCCAGTTCTGCCTTCGCTCTGATGAGCCAGTCGACGGCGGCGCCGATGCGATCGGTCGTGAGCCGTCGTGCGCCGTCGCCGTCGACCCGCGAGATGGCGTCGACGACGGCGTCGTGCGTACTCCGATTCCCGTCACGATAGTCCTGCTCGCGCAGGCAGAGCCACAGCAGTGGGCCGAATTCAGCCTGCAGCCGGATCTCCTCGCGCACGAGGCGCGCCGACTGGCTGAGCGCGGCCACCTCGAGGTGGAACCGGCCGGTGCCGCGCCGAGCGCCGCCCTCCGTCGCCGAGTCGATGGAACCGACGAGCGCCCGGTGGCTCTCGACCTCCTCCGTGCTCGCCCGATCGGCCGCGATCTCGGCCGCCATGCCCGCGATCGCCGCGTAATGCACCCCGAGGTCGCGCAGCTCCGCTCGGGAGACCCCACGCATCCGCTCGTCCAGGATGGCCGCGTCGCGGACGCCGGACGCCGTCACGAAGCTGCCGCCGTCCCGCCCGCGACGCGTCGTCACGAGGCCGCGCTTGCGCAGCGAGTCGAGGGCTTCGCGGGCGGTCACGACGGCGACGCCGAACTGGCGGGCGAGCATGGATTCGCTGGGCAGTCGCTCCCCGTCGTGCAGTACGCCGAGGGTGATCGCATCGGTCAGTCGCTGCTCGACGAGGTCGGCTCGACCGGCGCCGACGAGTGGCGCGAACACCGCTGCGTGCGTCGCGGCTCGCGAGCTGATCGACTGCGGCATCGTGCGGCCCCCAAAATCTGTGACACGACCGTAACATGTCACGCGAGACTTTGACATCTGGATCCATATGATTTGAATCAGAGTCACCGAGGAGGCGTCCGTGAGTGCTGTGCCCGCCATTCGACTGAGCGGTCTGACGAAGGAGTTCGGGGGCCTGAGAGCCGTCGACGGGGTCGACCTCGACATCGTCGAGGGGGAGTTCTTCTCGATGCTCGGGCCATCGGGCTCCGGCAAGACGACCGTGTTGCGCCTCATCGCCGGCTTCGAGCAGCCGACGGCCGGAACCATCGAACTGTTCGGGCGCGACGTCACGACGGCCGCCCCCTTCGATCGCGACGTCAACACCGTCTTCCAGGACTACGCACTGTTCCCGCACATGTCCGTCGTCGAGAACGTGGCGTACGGCCTCCGGGTGCGCGGCATCGGCCGCCGCGAACGAACGGCACGGGCGATCGAGGCACTGGAGAAGGTTCGGCTCGGTACGTTCGCGGACCGCAAGCCCGCCCAGCTCTCCGGCGGCCAGCGCCAGCGCGTCGCCCTCGCCAGGGCGACCGTGGTGCAGCCGAAGGCGCTCCTCCTCGATGAGCCTCTCGGCGCCCTGGACCTCAAGCTGCGCGAGCAGATGCAGGTCGAGCTCAAGGAGGTGCAGCGCGACCTCGGCATCACGTTCATCTTCGTCACTCACGACCAGGATGAGGCGCTCACCCTCAGCGACCGGATCGCCGTGTTCAACGAGGGCCGGATCGAGCAGCTCGGCACGCCGGCCGAGATCTACGACGCCCCATCGTCGCGGTTCGTCGCCTCCTTCGTCGGCACCTCGAACGTGCTCGACGACGCCGCATCGCAGGCGGTGCTCGGACGCACCGGCGTGCATTCCATCCGGCCCGAGAAGATCGCCGTGACGGCGGCGGATGCGGGCGGGCCCGGGGCCGATGGAACCGTGGTCGAAGTGATCTACGTCGGCAGCAGCACCAGGCTCATCGTCGCCTTGGACGCCGGCGCGCGCATGACCGTCCTCGAGCAGAACGACCGCGACCGCGTCGCGGACGACAACCGGGGCGACCGCGTCCGTCTGGCCTGGAACGACGCCGATGTCGTCGAACTCGCGCCCGTCGGGGCCGACGCGGCGACCCCGTCCTGACCTGCCGACCCATCCCATCCAGCACCCAACACCATCCAGCACCCAACAGAGGAGAAAGCAATGAAGCGCATGACAGCGCGGACGAGCAAGACCGTCATCTCCGGTCTCGCGCTCGCATCCGCCACCCTCCTGCTCACCGCCTGCGGAACCAGCGGTGGGGGCGGAGGCCAGAACACCGACGCTCCGGATGCCCTCGGCGAGAAGGAGGGCGCCATCTCGATCCTCGCGTGGCCGGGCTACGTCGAGGACGGCTCGAACGACCCCACCGTCGACTGGGTCACCCCGTTCGAGGATGAGACCGGCTGCAAGGTCACCACCAAGACCTTCGGAACGAGCGACGAGGCATTCAGCCTCATGAAGACCGGCGACTACGACGTCGTCTCCGCCTCGGGCGACGCATCGCTCCGCCTCGTCGCATCGGGCGAGGTCGCACCGGTCAACACCGACCTCATCCCGAACTACGAGGGCATCTACGACTTCCTCAAGATGCGGGAGTGGAACAGCGTCGACGGCGTCTCCTATGGCGTCCCGCACGGCTACGGCGCCAACCTCCTGATGTACAACACGAACGAGGTCACGCCGGCGCCCACGTCCTGGGACGTCGTCTTCGACGGATCGAGCGACTACGCCGGCAAGGTGACGGCCTACGACTCGCCGATCTACATCGCGGATGCCGCGCTGTACCTCATGAAGCACCAGCCCGACCTCGGCATCGAGAACCCGTACGCCCTCGACGCAGACCAGCTCGCGGCGGCCGTCGACCTGCTCAAGGAGCAGCGCGCGAACATCGGGGAGTACTGGTCGGACTACCTCAAGGAGATCCAGGCGTTCGAGACCGGTGACAGCGTCGTCGGCACGACGTGGCAGGTCATCAAGAACTCGCTCGCCGAGGGCACTCCGGCCGAGGCGATCCTCCCGGAGGAGGGAGCGACCGGCTGGAGCGACACCTGGATGATCGCCTCCAAGGCGAAGAACCCGAACTGCGCGTACGCGTGGCTCGACTACATCGCCAGCCCCGAGGCGAACGCGACCGCGACCGGGTACTTCGGCGAAGCGCCGTCGAGCCAGGCCGCGTGCGAATTCCGCACGGACTGCGAGTCCTACCACGCCGGAGACGCGGACTACGCATCGCAGATCTGGTACTGGACCACGCCGATCGCCGACTGCATCGACGGACGGACCGACGTCGAGTGCACCGACTACTCGGAGTGGACGGCCGCCTGGCAGGAGATCAAGGGCTAGGAGCAGCACGCAGCCGCCCCTGATCCTGCAGCCCCGACGAGGGTCGGTGGAAGGACACCAGTGAGCACCATCGCACCACCAGCAGCACCACCGCCCGCCCGGGCCGCGGTCGCGCCTCCCC
>JBEVEO010000001.1:0-6664 GCA_040512695.1 Leifsonia sp.
CCTCGGAGATGTTCTTGCCCTTGTAGTGCACCTGCAGGGTCTCGCGGTTGTAGCGCGAGCCGCCGCAGACCTCGCACGCGACATAGACGTCGGGCAGGAAGTTCATCTCGATCTTGATGGTGCCGTCGCCGGAACAGGCCTCGCAGCGGCCGCCCTTGACGTTGAAGCTGAACCGGCCGGGCAGATAACCGCGGGCCTTCGCCTCGTTGGTCTCGGCGACCAGATTGCGGATGCGGTCGAAGACGCCGGTGTAGGTCGCCGGGTTCGAGCGCGGGGTGCGGCCGATCGGAGCCTGGTCGACGTGCACGACCTTGTCGAGGTGGTCGAGGCCGGTGACGCGGGTGTGCTTGCCGGGCAGCTTGCGGGCGCCGTTGAGCTTGTTCGCGAGCACCCGGTAGAGCACGTCGTTGACGAGCGACGACTTGCCGGAACCGCTCACGCCGGTGACGGCCGTGAAGGTGCCGAGCGGGAAGTCGACGGACACCTTGCGGAGGTTGTTCGCCTCGGCGCCGACGACGGTGATCTTGCGCTCGGGATCGATCGCCCGCCGCACGTGCGGCGTGATGATCTCCTTGCGGCGCGACAGGTAGTCGCCCGTGAGGGAGCGGTGGTTGTCGAGGAGGTCCTCGTAGGAGCCGGAATGCACGACACTGCCGCCGTTGACCCCCGCACCGGGTCCGATGTCGACGATCCAGTCGGCCGTTCGGATGGTGTCCTCGTCGTGCTCGACCACGATGAGCGTGTTGCCCAGGTCCCGGAGGGCCACGAGGGTCTCGATCAGCCGCCGGTTGTCGCGCTGATGCAGGCCGATGCTCGGCTCGTCGAGCACGTAGAGCACGCCCGTGAGGCCGGATCCGATCTGCGTGGCCAGGCGGATGCGCTGGGCCTCGCCACCGGAGAGGGTCGCCGCGGCGCGGGACAGGTTGAGGTAGGTGAGCCCGACGCGGATGAGGAAGTCCAGGCGCACCTTGATCTCGCGCAGCACCTGGGCCGCGATCGTCTGCTCGCGATCGGTGAGCACCATCTGGTCCATGAAGCCGCGGGCGTCGGTGAGGCTGAGGTCGGCGACGTCGGCGATGCTCGATCCGTGGATGAGGACGGCGAGCACTTCGGGCTTCAGCCGCTTGCCGTTGCAGACGGGGCACGGCACCTCGCGGAGGTACTCCGACCAGCGGGCACGCTGGACATCCGTCTCGGCCTGCAGGTACTGCCTCTCGATGTAGGGCACGACGCCCTCGAAGCCGGACGTGTAGCTCATCTCGCGGCCGTAGCGGTTGCGCCACTTGACCCTGACCTCGAAGTTCTCGCCACGGAGCACGGCGTTGCGGGCGTTGGCCGGCAGGTCGCTCCACGGGGTCTTCAGCGAGAACTTGAGATCTCGGGCGAGGCCCTCGAGCAGCTTCTCGTAGTAGTTGTAGAGGCTCTTGCCCTGGGACGTCCAGGGCAGGATGACGCCCTCGGCGATGCTGAGCTCGTGGTCGCCGAGGAGCAGGTCCTCGTCGACGGACATGCGGGTTCCGAGGCCGGAGCACTCGGGGCAGGCGCCGAACGGGGCGTTGAACGAGAAGGTGCGCGGCTCGATCTCGGTGAGCTGGATGGGGTGGCCGTTCGGGCAGGACAGCTTCTCGGAGAAGTTCTGCCAGGCCTCGGGCCCCTCGGCATCCACATAGTTGATCGTGACGAGGCCGTCGGTGAGGCGCAGGGCCGTCTCGAGCGAGTCGGTGAGGCGTCCGAGGATCTCGGGAGAGGCGACGAGACGGTCGATGACGACGGAGATGTCGTGCTTGACCTGCTTCTTGAGGACGGGCGGCTCGCTCAGCTGGATCTGCTCGCCGTCGACGATGGCGCGCGAGTATCCCGACGCGGCGAGCTCCTTGAAGAGGTCGACGAACTCGCCCTTCTTCTGCGAGACGACGGGACTGAGGATCTGGTACCGGGTGCCGGCATCGAGCTCCATGAGCTGGTCGGCGATCTGCTGCACCGTCTGGCGCTGGATCTGCTCGCCGCATTCGGGACAGTGCGCGATGCCGATGCGCGCCCAGAGCAGGCGCATGTAGTCGTAGATCTCGGTGATCGTGCCGACCGTGGAACGCGGGTTGCGGTTCGTGGACTTCTGGTCGATGGAGACGGCGGGGCTGAGTCCCTCGATGAAGTCGACGTCGGGACGATCGACCTGTCCGAGGAACTGCCGTGCGTACGCGGACAGCGACTCGACGTAGCGGCGCTGGCCCTCGGCGAAGATCGTGTCGAACGCCAGGGACGACTTGCCGGACCCGGACAGTCCGGTGAACACGACGAGGGCATCCCTCGGGATGTCGAGGTCGACGTTGCGGAGATTGTGGACGCGAGCCCCGCGGACGCTGAGCTTGGCGGTGGAATCGACCTTTGTTACAGACACCCCAGAAGTCTACGAGGCCCCACCGACACTCTCCCCCGGGTGGCTGTGCCCACAGCGAACGCGCACCCGTACCCGCTCACTGAGGCCCGCCGAACCCAGCACCTCACGACTCCCGACCCGGCCACTCCCGTACCCGCTCGCTGAGGCCCGGGCGGAGCCCGCGGTCGAAGCGCCGCCGTGCCCTGCCGCGGCTAGATGTGCCCAGCCTTCTCCATCTGACGCAGTTCGCGCTTCAGGTCGGACAACTCGTCGCGCAGACGACCGGCCAGCTCGAACTTGAGCTCGCCTGCCGCCTCGAGCATCTGCGAGTTGAGGTCGGCGATGAGCCCCTCGAGCTCGTTCGCGCCCGCGGCGGCGATCCCCTCGCGCCGGAGGTTCGGGGTCGGCGCCTTCTTGCGCGTCTCACGGCCGCGGAGCAGTTCGGCCGTATCGGCCTCCTCGCGCTGCAGCACGTCCGTGATGTCGGCGATGCGCTTGCGCAGCGGGGTCGGGTCGATGCCGTTCAGCGTGTTGTACTCCACCTGCTTCTCACGGCGACGGGTGGTCTCCTCGATCGCCTTCGCCATCGAGTCCGTCATCACGTCGGCGTACATGTGCACCTCGCCGGAGACGTTGCGGGCGGCACGTCCGATGGTCTGGATGAGCGACGTCGAGGAGCGCAGGAAGCCCTCCTTGTCGGCATCCAGGATGGCGACCAGCGACACCTCGGGCAGGTCGAGTCCCTCTCGGAGGAGGTTGATGCCGACCAGCACGTCGTAGACGCCGGCGCGCAGCTCGGTCAGCAGCTCGACTCGGCGGAGCGTGTCGACGTCGGAGTGCAGGTAGCGCACCCGCACCCCGTGCTCTCCGAGGAAGTCGGTGAGCTCCTCGGCCATCTTCTTGGTGAGCGTCGTGACGAGCACCCGCTCGTCGCGGTCGGCGCGCACCCGGATCTCCTCGAGCAGGTCGTCGATCTGCCCCTTCGAGGGCTTCACCACGATCTGCGGGTCGATGAGGCCTGTCGGGCGGATGATCTGCTCGACGACGCCGTCGGCGACGCCCATCTCGTAGCGGCCGGGGGTCGCGGACAGGTACACGGTCTGGCCGACGCGCTGCTTGAACTCGTTCCACTTCAGCGGCCGGTTGTCGAGGGCGCTCGGCAGGCGGAAGCCGTGCTCCACGAGGGTGCGCTTGCGCGACGAGTCGCCCTCGTACATCGCCCCGATCTGCGGGACCGTGACGTGCGATTCGTCGATCACGACGAGGAAGTCGTCGGGGAAGTAGTCGAGCAGGCAGTGCGGCGCCTCACCGGGAGCGCGGGCATCGATGTGCCGTGAGTAGTTCTCGATGCCGGAGCAGAATCCGATCTGCTCCATCATCTCCAGGTCGAAGCTCGTGCGCATCCGCAGCCGCTGCGCCTCCAGGAGCTTGCCCTCGCGCTCCAGCTCGATGAGTCGTTCGTGCAGCTCGGTCTGGATCGTGCTGATGGCGCGCTGCATCACGTCGGTGCTCGCGACGTAGTGCGATCCGGGGAAGACGGAGACCGCGTCGAGCTTGCGCACGATGTCGCCGGTGAGCGGATGCAGGCTGTAGAGCGCCTCGATCTCGTCACCGAACATCTCGATGCGGATGGCGAGCTCCTCGTACACGGGGATGATCTCGATCGTGTCGCCGCGCACCCGGAAGTTGCCGCGGGAGAAGTCGACGTCGTTGCGCTGGTACTGCATCGACACGAACTTGCGGATGAGCCAGTCGCGGTCGATGCGCTGGCCCACCTGCAGGGCCATCATGGCGTTCATGTACTCGTCGGGCGTTCCGAGTCCGTAGATGCAGGAGACCGTCGACACCACGATCACGTCGCGGCGGCTGAGCAGCGAGTTGGTCGTTGAGTGCCGTAGGCGCTCCACCTCTGCGTTGACCGACGAGTCCTTCTCGATGACGGTGTCGGTCTGGGGGACGTAGGCCTCCGGCTGGTAGTAGTCGTAGTACGAGACGAAGTACTCGACGGCGTTGTTCGGCATGAGCTCGCGGAACTCGTTGGCCAGCTGGGCGGCCAGGGTCTTGTTGTGCGCGAGCACGAGCGTCGGCCGCTGCACCTGTTCGATCAGCCAGGCCGTGGTCGCCGACTTGCCGGTTCCCGTGGCGCCGAGCAGCACGACGTCGGTCTCTCCCGCGTTGATCCGGCCGGCGAGTTCGGCAATGGCCGTCGGCTGATCGCCGCTGGGGGTGTACTCGCTGATGACCTCGAAAGGCCGCACGGAGCGTGTCGGTTCCATATGCACAAGTCTAAGGACGACCACCGACACACTCGGCGGCGGCTGTGCGCTGACGGCGGACGCTGCGGTCTCGTGGTGCCCTGTTCGGACGCGTGGTGCCCTACTGCGCGCGCGCCGCCTGCTCCTGGCGCACGCGCGACCAGAGCGCATCCGCCTGGCTCATCGTGTGCGCGAGGCTGCCGTCGGTGTCGATCACGACGTCGGCGATCGACAGCCGTGCCGTGTCGGAGGCCTGCGCGTCGATGCGCGCCTGCGCGTGCTGCTCGCTGAAGCCCCGGATGTCGACGAGCCGCTCCGCCCTGGTCTTCTTCGTCGCCTGGGCGACGACGACGAGGTCGAACGGATGATCCACCTCGGCCTCGACGAGGAGCGGGACGTCGTAGACGACGACCACGTTCGGATCGGCCGCCTCCGCCGCGGCGAACAGCTTCGCGGACAGCTCGCGCACAGCGGGGTGCACGATGCCGTTGAGTCGCTCGAGGGCCGCGGCATCCGAGAACACCAGCTCGCCGAGGGCGGCGCGATCGAGCGAGCCGTCGGCGGCGAGGACGCCGTCGCCGAACGCCTCGCGGACAGCCGCGAGGCCCGGGGTGCCGCGCTCGAGGACCCGCCGCGCGAGCTGGTCGGCGTCGATGTGCACGGCGCCGTGCTCGACGAGACGTCTGGCGATCGTGGACTTGCCGGAGGCGATTCCGCCCGTCAGACCGATGAGATACACGGCAGCAGTCTACAAGCGACCCGGATCAGCACCCCGGGAACCACGGTTCGGCGATCCATGCCTCCGTGACGTACGGCAGCAGGATCTCGTCGCCGCTCGTCTCGGGATGGGCGTCGAGGACGCGGCGGATGCGGTCGAGCATGGCGTCGCGGTCCCCGGGGCTCGCCGTCAGGTAGTAGCTGCGCGTGGTCGCCAGTGCCAGGATTCCCGCGCGGTCCGTGCGCTGCGTCCAGCGCTCCTCGCGCTTCGCCGCGAGCTCCATGCCCGGCCCGATGACCGGATGGTAGGCCGTCGCCTCGTGCAGCCCGCGGTGCATCGCAGCCGAGAGCGCATCCACCCACGGGATGGACTCGTCGCGCGTGTTCCAGATCAGTCCGAGGCGGCCGCCCGGCCGCAGCACCCGCAGCACCTCGCGGGTCGCAGCCGCCGGCTCGACCCAGTGCCACGCCTGCGCGACCGCGACCAGGTCGACGGAGGAGTCGGGCAGCGGCAACGACTCGGCCGACCCCTCGAGCACGCGCACGGCCGGCATCCGCTCCCCCAGCACCCGGAGCATGTCGGCCGCCGGATCGACGGCGGTGACGGACGCGCCGAGCGTCACGAGCTGCTCGGTGAGCTTGCCGGTTCCCGCCCCGACGTCGGCGACGTCGTGCGCGTCGCCCAGCAGCCAGGTCACGGTGTCCGGCGGGTACGAGGGGCGGTGAGCGTCGTATCCGTCGGCGTTCTCGCGGAACGACTCGGCGTGGCGTCGGTCCCGCGTCGGACGAGCATCGGTCATGCAGACGACACTACCGAGCCGGAACGACGAGACGGCCGGACCCCGAAGGGCCCGGCCGTCTCGATCAGTCTGATGCGACTAGTTGTTGCTGGACAGCTTCTCGCGAAGCGCGGCGAGCGACTCGTCGTCGGCAAGGGTGCCGGCCGAGGTCGTCTCGCTCGTGAACGAGGAGCCGGCTGCAGCCGGAGCGGCAGCGATCTCGTCGTTGGCCGTTGCGACCTGCTTCTTGTGAGCCTCCCAGCGAGCCTGGGCAGCCGCGTACTCCTGCTCCCACTTCTCGCGCTCGGCCTCGAAGCCCTCACGCCAGTCGTTGGTCTCCGGGTCGAAGCCCTCGGGGTACTTGTAGTTGCCCTGCTCGTCGTACTCGGTGAGCATGCCGTACAGCGCCGGGTCGAACTCGGTGCCCTCGGGGTCGACACCCTCGTTGGCCTGCTTGAGGCTCAGCGAGATGCGGCGACGCTCGAGGTCGATGTCGATGACCTTGACGAAGACCTCTTCGCCGACCGACACGACCT
>JBEVEO010000018.1:0-7697 GCA_040512695.1 Leifsonia sp.
AGCACCGTGATGAGCCAGCGCGAGAACCGACTGCCGCGGGCGACCCCTGATGCGACGGAGATCATGAAGAGCCCGAAGAGGATCATCCCGGCGCCGAGCAGGGTCACCCCGAGCACATCGCCCTCCCGGTCGACTCCGTAGCGGGCGAGGACGACGACGACGCCGGCGACGATGTCGAGGACCGCCCGAATGTAGACGAGCACGACCACGATCGTGACGATGGCGGGTCGACGCAGCGGAGTCGCCGGGGAGTCCATCCCCCCATCCTGTCCGCTCGGCGCCATCGAGCGCGACCCGAACACGGCGGCAGGGAGCCCGGCATGGTCCGAGCCCGTCCCCCGTCGGCGCCGTTTCGAGATTGCCGCTGTCGGCGAGCGCCATTCGAGGGCTATCCTGCAGGCAAGACGCCCGACAGCCGATCACCGTCGATCGGCGCGACTCCGCCTTGACACGAACCACCACCCGACGTGCAAGGAACCGCCACCATGCGTGCAGTCAGATCGTTCACCGCCGGATTCGCAGGCGCCATCGTGGCCGCCGGGTTCCTCGTCGCCGTGGGCATCCAGCCCGCAGCCGTCGCACCGACCACGGCGACGTCCGTGAAGTTCACGGCAGCCGGTGACTTCAACTCGACGACGCAGACGTCCGCGGTCCTGAACCAGGTCGACGCGCTCGACCCCGACCTCCACATCGCGCTCGGCGATCTCGCCTACACGACGGATCCCGAGCAGGCGTGGTGCGATTACGTCACGAACCGCGTCGGCGCGGGGTTCCCGTTCGAGCTCGTCTCCGGCAATCACGAGAGCAACGGCGAGAACGGCAACATCAACGACTTCTCGGCCTGCCTGCCGAACCAGCTGCCGGGCGCCGTCGGCACCTACGGGCGCCAGTACTACGTCGACGTGCCACAGCAGGCCCCCCTGGTCCGGTTCATCCAGATCTCGCCGGCCCTGACGTTCCCCGACGGCGTCTGGTCCTACACGGCGGGGTCGGCACGCTACCAGTGGACCGCTGCAGCCATCGACAGCGCGCGATCGGCCGGCATCCCGTGGATCGTCGTCGGCATGCACAAGCCCTGCCTGTCGGTGGGCCAGTACAGCTGCGAGATCGGCAGCGACCTGGTCAACCTGCTGGTGAACAAGCGCGTCGACCTGGTCCTGAGCGGCCACGAACACCTCTACGCGCGCAGCAAGCAGCTCGCCCTGAGCGGTGCCTGCAGCGCGATCGTTCCCGGCAGCTACAGCGCCGCGTGCGTTGCCGACGGCGACAGCACCCTCGCCAAGGGCGCAGGCACGGTGTTCGGCATCGTCGGCACGGGAGGCACCCCTCTTCGGAACGTGTCGACGACGGACACGGAGGCGCCGTACTTCGCCGCCTCCGAGGGCCTCAACTCCAATCCGACGTGGGGTTCGCTCGAGGTCACGGCGGATGCCGGCCAGCTGAGCGGACGATTCGTGCCGGCGACGGGCGCCGGTTTCACCGATGCGTTCACGATCACCGCGGGCGGGCCTCCGCAGAACCAGCCGCCGGTCGCCGCATTCACCGCGAGCTGCACCGGGCTCGACTGCACGGCCGACGCGACGACGTCGACGGATGCGGACGGCACGATCGTCGGGTACGCCTGGACCTTCGGCGACGGGTCGAGCGGCACGACGGCGACGCCGGCGCACAGCTATGCCGCATCCGGAACCTACACGATCTCGCTCACCGTGACGGATGACGACGGCGACGTGAACACCGTCACACATCCCGTCACCGTCACGGCGCCGGGCGGCACGACGATCTACGCGTCGGACGGCTTCGCCCGCACGGCGACGAACGGCTTCGGGCCGGCAGACGTCGGAGGATCCTGGACCGTCACGGGCAGCTCGGGCAACTACTCCGTCACCGGCGGCGCCGGTCGCATCCGCCACCCCAGCGCCGGCCTGACTCTCAACGCGTACCTCCTCGGGGCGACGTCGACGACCACGGACTACCAGTTCGCGGTCTCGTCCGACAAGCCCGGAACGGGTGGCGGCGTGGTCATCACGTCGTTCGGGCGGCGGATCGCCGGCGTCGGCTCCTACCGGGCGGTCGTCACGCTGCGGTCGACCGCGCAGGTGTCGCTCTCGCTCGTGCGGGAGAGCCCGAGCGGGACGCAGACCACCCTCCAGGCCGCCCTCATCCTCCCCGGACTGACCTATGCGGCGGGAGACCAGCTGCAGGTGCGGTTCCAGGTGACCGGCACCAATCCGACGACGGTGCAGGCGAAGGTGTGGAAGTCGGGCACCCCGGAGCCCGCCGGCTGGCAGCGGACGGTCACCGACACCACGGCAGCCCTGCAGACCGCAGGGTCGACGGGGGTCAGCACCTACGTGTCGAGTTCGGCCACCAACGCGCCCGTCGTCGTCTCGGTCGACGACGTCGTCATGCGGGCACCGTGACCTGCGGTCAGTCGGTCTTCCGACGGGCGCCGGCCGCCGGCTCGCCCAGCCGGTAGAACAGGAACGGGATCGCCGAGACCAGACAGCTGACCGCCGGCACCAGCGTGATCGCCGCGAAGACCGTGTCCTGCATCTGGATGGTGACGGTCGAGCCGTCCTCGTAGCCCGCCAGCACGACGAAGGCCCCGAAGACGAGCACGGCCAGGGCGTTCATGATCTTGGATGCGAAGGTGAGCCCGGCGAAGGAGATGCCGTCGTTGCGCACCCCGAGGCGTCGTTCCGCGTCGTCCACGGAATCGGCGATCATCGTCGCCTGGGTGACGAGGAAGATCCCGAGCATCAGCCCGTTGAGGAAGATGAAGACGAGGATCGCGGTCAGGTGGGGGAATCCGACGACGTACATGCCGAGGTACAGCGCCGCTGAGAGGAGCGAGCTGACCACGATCAGCGTGCGCGCCGCGACGTGACGCAGGATCACCGGGGTCGTGAACGAGGAGATGACCATGCCCAGGATGATCGCGGCACCGATCAGGGTGAACGTGCCTTCGTCGCCGTAGGCGATCACCACGAACAGGGCTCCGCCGGCCTGCACGATGAATCGGCCGAACCCGAGCACCGAGCCGAGCAGCACCATCAGCAGCGGCGTGTTCCTGGCCAGCGTCGTGACGAGCTGACGCGGGGTCAGCCCGGTCGACACCGCCGTGGTCCGCCGTTCACGGGTGAGGAAGAAGGCGAGCAGGAAGAGGGCCATGCCGAGCACGGAGGTGATGAACACGGCCAGCGACCAGCCCTGGCTCGTGGTCTCGGGACCGAAGCTCAGCAGGCGTGCCAGCCAGGGCATCCCCAGTGTCGCGAGCCCCAGCGCGATGGCCCCGAACGCCCGCACCTTGCCGATCACCCGCGTGCGCGCATCAGGATCGGAGAACGCCGAGCCGATGAGCCCCCAGAACGGCACGTCGCAGACCGTGTAGGCGAGGCTCCACAGGATGTAGCAGACGCCGAAGTAGACCAGTTTGAGCGGCTCGGCCGTGTCGGGGACCGTGAACAGCAGGCCCGAGAGCAGGGCCACGGGTGCCGCCGAGAACAGGATGTACGGTCGCAGCTTGCCCCATCGCGTCCTCGTCATGTCGATGATGCTGCCCATGACCGGATCGAGGACCGCGTCGACGATCTTCGAGACCGTGATGATGATCGTCACCACCGCGAGGCCGGCCGTACTGATGCCGGCGTACTGCAGGAGGTAGACGAGGATGAACGTCGAGACCGTCGTCAGCACGAAGTTCTGCCCGAAGCCCGCGGTGATCACGGCGATGCCCTGCGTGCGCTGCGGGACGACCTCGGCGGCCGAGGCCTGGTTCACGCTCACGGTCACGGTCCGGCCTCCAGCAGGATGGTCTTGATCTCGAACGGACGGAAGACGAGCCGCGCGAGGTCGGCGGGCCCGGTCGTCCGTTCGAGCAGGTCGGTCTCGTGCGCGATCGTGTGCGGCAGGTCCACCAGGAGGGCGGTCGTCGTCGGCCGTCCGAGACTCTCGTACAGGCGCACGACGATCCCATCGACGTGCTCGGCCCGCTTGAGCGTCTCGATGATCACGCCGTCGTCGTCGACGGCCGCCACGCTGTCGAACCGCACCCCGTCCGTGATCCGCAACGGATTGTTCAGCCGGTAGCCCTCCCGGACCACCTTGGCGAGATCGCCGCTGTCGAACGGGTGGAACGCGTAGGAGAAGTGGTGGATGCCGCGGTCGGCTGTCTTGTCCGGGAAGGTCGGCGAGCGCAGCAGGTTGAGGCTCAGCAGGCCGTTCTTGGCCCGGTGGCCGTACTTGCCGTCGTTGAGCAGGGCGAAGCCGCCCCCGTCGTCCTCGGTGGCGATCCACTTGTGGGCGCACACCTCGAACTGGGCCTTCTCGACCGGGTTCCGCTCGGTGGTGGCCCGTTCGATGTGCCCGAACTGGATCTCGCACCGCACGGTCTCCCCGTAGTGCACGGGCCGGAACTCGGCTCGGAGCATCCGGTGCTTCGCCTGCCACTCGACCTCGGTCTCGAAGCGGACCACGTCGCTGCCCGCTTCGAGGACGACGCGCTGCACGAGGGAGACCGCGGGACCGCTGTAGACCTGACGGCGCACCACGCTCGCACCGTCCACCGTGCTCTCCACCTCCGTGACGCGGAGTTCGCGGGGATGCGTGTCGACGTAGCCCGCCTTGATGTCCCAGGCGTTGAACGGCCAGACGTACGGGTCCTTGTACACGACGAGCCGGTTGAGGCCGCCGGCCGCGTGCTCGGCGCCGTCCCGATCGAGGCAGGAGACGATCGCGCCGGTGGAGTCGAAGCGCAGGGAGAGGAAGCCGTTGCTCAGCGTGTCCGCGGTGAAGGCGAGCTCGGGGAACGAGTCGACCTGCTCCAGGGGCGCGGCGGCGTAGGGAGCGACGGCGGCCCGGAACCATCCGTCGTCGGTCCGGACGAACTCGTTCCGCGCCAGGCCGGTGAGGTTGAGCGCGGTTCGCGCCTGCTCCCCTGCCGGCAGGCGGCCGACGAGGCCGTCGGCGTAGTCGTCGATGGCCGCCTCGATGCGCTCGTACGTCGCGATGGCCTCGCGATTGACGCGCGCGATCGAGGAGCCGGGGATGATGTCGTGGAACTGGTTGAGCAGGACGTCGCGCCAGTGCTGCTCCAGCACGGGCCGGCTGTCGTCGCCCGTGAGCACCGCGAGCGCCTCTGCCTCGTGCAGCTTGCGCTCGACGAGTCGGTTGTGCCGCTTGATCTGGGCCTGCGTCGTGTAGGTGCCCTGATGCGTCTCGAGGTACAGCTCGCCGATGTGCGTGTGCGGGATGTCGCGCAGCTCGAGGTCGCGGAAGAAGTCGCCGGCCGAGGAGTACCGCACCCGCGGGAGGCCGCGCAGGTCTCGCTCGCGGCGAGTGACCTCGTGGTGGATCTCGTTGGGGCCCCCACCGCCGTCGCCCGATCCGTAGACGAGCATCGCGGTGTTCAGCGCACGCTCGGGATACTTCCCAAGGCCCGTGAGCAGGTTGTCCGCGGCTCCGCGGCTGTTGTAGTCGCCCTCGGGAGGCATGTGCACCAGCACGGTCGAGCCGTCGATGCCCTGCCAGTGGAAGCTGCGGTGCGGGAAGTCGTTCACCGTGTTCCACGCGAGCTTGATGGTCTGGAACCAGTCCATCCCCGTTCCGCGCAGGATCTGGGGCAGGTTGCCGTTGTAGCCGAAGGTGTCCGGCAGCCAGCACAGCCGGAGCTGGTCGTCGCCGAGGCCGAACTCCTCCTGCAGGAATCGACGCCCGACGAGCGCCTGCCTGACGAGCGACTCGCCCGACGGCAGGTTCGTGTCGGGTTCCACCCAGAACGATCCCTGCAGTTCCATGCGGCCGTCCGCGACGGCGGTGCGCATCCGTTCGAACAGCGCCGGGTGGCGCTCCTTCATCCAGGACATCTGCTGCGGCTGGCTCGTGCCGTAGACGTAGTCCTCCCGCCGCTCGATCGCGTTGAGGGCACGGACGTACGTGCGGGCGGACTTGCGGCGGGTCTCACGCAGCGGCCACAGCCACGCCATGTCGAGGTGGCCGTGACCGACCGCGCTGTACACGAAGTCGCTCGTCGACGGCTTCGACAGCTGCTCCGCGAGCACCGATCGCGCGCCCCGCGCATCGCCGTCGACGAAGCGGCCGTAGGCGTCGCGGAGCGCTTGCCGCACCTTGGACTCGAGGCCGACGTCGTCCGTGGCCCCTGCCAGCACCAGCAGGGTCAGGTAGTCGTAGTAGAGGTCGTAGACGTCCTCGTCGCGCGTCGCCAGGTGGGCGCCGTGATAGACCCCGCGACCGACCTCGTAGAGGATCCAGCCGTTGTAGCCGACGTCGGCGAGGAACTCGATCCGGCCGGTCGAGGAGTCGACATTGAGCACCGGCCGGTACCGTCCGCCGCTGTGCGGCAGGTCGCCCTGCTGGAACACGGTGCTCACCGAGTCGAGGAGCTCACCATCCGTCGAGTGCACGAGCCCTTCTCCGCGGATGCCGAGCATCACGAGCGGGTCGGCGACTCCGGCAGGAACCGCCCCGGTGATCCGCAGCCAGGCGCAGTCGGAGACCCCGCCCCATGCGCTGCCCGGTTTCAGCGGCTCGAACGCCGAACGGTCCAGCTGCTCGAACGGGATCGGCTCGGCCGAGCGGACGATCTCCGCCTCGAGCGGCGCGATGGTCGTGTAGATCCGGCGACGGATGCGCATCAGGCGCCGATACTCGCCGGGTTGCTGCGCGGGCAGTCCGAAGAGCCACGCCGCGAACCCCGCCATCCGTGCCCTCTCCGCCGTCGCCGCACCGCCGGACGTCCGCCCGCTCCGCTGCGGGGTGGATCGAGCTGACGGCTCGGAGAGGTCAGTCTATGTCGGGGCCGCAGCGCGGCGACGACGCCCCGCGGCGGAGCCCGGGTTCACCCTGATGCGACCTCGGGGTGCTGCGACGAGACTGCACGCATGAACACACAGACAGCCGGGGCGTTCGAGCGCTTCGGCGAGAGCGGGAGTGATCTCGCCGCTTTCGAACACGACCTCACCATCTCGGACTGGGCGGAGCGGTATCGCGTCGGCGACATCCACCTCGGCCCCGTCATCTTCTCCCCGTTCGCCGAGGTGTCTCCGACGAACCTGCGCACGAGAGCCCACACCGACACCAACCTCATCCAGCCCTCCGTCGTGATCACCGACACCACGGGAACCCCCTACGCGGGCTTCGACATGACCGACACCCCCAACCGGCAGCCGGCCGTGGCGGTGCACTTCCTGCCGACCGACTTCGGAATCACGACGGTGGGAACCTACGTGCTGCGGTTCTACGTTGACGCCACATCGGGCGTGCGGCTCGTGACCGGCGTGAATGCCGGCGTGACAGTGCTCCGCGCCAACTCCGATTCCCGATCGGGCCCGCACACGGTCTCGTTCACCTTCGTGGATCTCCCACCCGGCCAGCCCGTCTACGCGGACATCACGCAGACGCAGGGCACGCAGTGGTCGTGGTATCGCACGACGATCTCGTACCCGCCGCTGGTCTTCACGCCGGCGTGAGGCGGCTGCCGAGACCCAGACGAAGGACAAGGCCGATGCTCCTGGTTCGGGGAGGAGCGCACCGGCCTTGCGCAAACGATCATTCTACGCGCGCGACGGACCCCCGGGCAATCCTCTTGGAACCTCGCCCGGGCCGGTCGTACCGTGGCCCGTGAAGCCCGAGGCGAGCTCGTTCGGGTCGGGCCCGCCTCGGTCTACGTCCACCGG
>JBEVEO010000021.1:0-6362 GCA_040512695.1 Leifsonia sp.
ACATCGACTTCGCCACCTACAACCCGCTGAGCCTCGTCATCAAGGACCAGGGCTGGCTCGAGGACGCCCTCGCCGACCAGGACATCACCGTCAACTGGGTGCAGTCGGCCGGGTCGAACAAGGCCAACGAGGCCCTGCGCGCCGGTGCCATCGACGTGGGATCGACCGCGGGTTCCGCGGCCCTCCTCGCGCGCTCGAACGGTTCGCCCATCCAGGTGATCGACATCTTCTCGCAGCCCGAGTGGGCGGCGATCGTCGTCGGCGCCGACTCGTCCATCACGGACGTCGAGGACCTCAAGGGCAAGCAGGTGGCCGCGACCAAGGGCACCGACCCGTACTTCTTCCTGCTGCAGTCGCTCGAGGAGGCCGGGCTCTCCGCGGACGACGTGACGGTGCAGAACCTCCAGCACGCCGACGGCTGGGCCGCCCTCCAGAACGGCTCCGTCGATGCATGGGCGGGTCTCGACCCGATCATGGCGGGAGCCGAGGAGGCGGGCGCGCAGCTCGTCTACCGCAACGTCGACTTCAACAGCTACGGCTTCCTGAACGCCACCGAGAGCTTCCTGAAGGAGAAGCCGGATGTGGCGCAGACCGTCGTGAACGCCTACGAGCACGCACGCGCCTGGGCGCTGAAGAACCCCGAGAAGACCGCGGACATCCTGGCGACGGTCGCGAGCCTCGACCCCGCTGTGGCGACGAAGGTCATCTCCGAGCGCACGAACCTCGACGTCGACAACGTTCCCGGCACGGCACAGGTGAAGGTGCTGAAGAAGATCGGACCCGTGTTCGTCGCCAACGGGGACGTCCCGACGCAGGCGCAGGTCGACGCGGCGCTCGACACGATCATCAACGACACCTACGCCGACCGGGCCGACCCGACGGCGATCGGCTAGCAGCAGCATTCCCCTCCCCCTGCTGGCAGCCGTCCGCAGGGGGAGAGCCCATGAGGAGAGAGCGATGACCTACCAGACCGGAAGCGACCAGCGCACGCAGGTCGTCGCCTCGTCCGTCGGCGGGTCCTTCGTCGAGCGGCCGGACGTCGAGCAGCCGGATCCTCCGGTCGGCGCCGATGGCGTTTCGACGGAGACCCGACCCGGCGGGCGGCGCCGGCTGATCGACCGCCGCTGGTTCGTCGTCGTCGGCGGGGCGATCATCCCCGTGCTCATCCTCCTCGCGTGGCACTACGCCTCGACGACAGGTCTCGTCCCGATCTCGCAGCTGCCGTCGCCGGAGATGGTGTGGCTCGCCGCCGTCGACCTCGCCCAGCGCGGCCTGCTGGGGCTGTACGTCGCCATCTCCACGCAGCGGGTCCTCGTCGGCTTCGCGATCGGCGGTGGACTCGGCCTCATCGTCGGCGCCGTCGTCGGACTCTCGCGCCTCGCCGACATCCTGCTCGCCCCGACTCTCGGCGCGATCCGCGCGGTGCCGTCGCTCGCCTGGATCCCGCTGCTGATCCTCTGGTTCAAGATCGGCGAGGAGTCGAAGATCATCCTGATCGCCATCGGGGCGTTCTTCCCGGTCTACACGATCGTCGCCTCGGCGCTGCGCCACGTCGACCGCCACCTCATCGAGGCGGGTCGTGCGTTCGGGCTGAGCGGCGCCCGCCTGTTCACGACGGTGCAGCTGCCGGCCGTGGTGCCGTCGGTCATCTCCGGGCTGCGCCTCGCGCTCGCCCAGTCCTGGCTGTTCCTCGTCGCCGCCGAGCTCATCGCATCGTCGATGGGTCTCGGGTTCCTGCTGCTCGACTCCGGCCAGAACGGCCGCATCGACCGGATCTTCCTCGCGATCATCCTGCTCGCCCTGCTCGGCAAGGCGACGGATGCCCTCGTCGGCGTCTTCGAGCGCTGGGCGGTGAAGAAGTGGGCGTGAATCCCACCATCAGCGCACTCCTCGACGAGCAGCGCCGCTTCCCCGCTCCTGCCGGGTTCTCCGCCCATGCGAACGTCGCGGCCTCCGAGTACGAGCGCGCGGCCTCCGATCCCGTGGCGTTCTGGGCCGGCCAGGCCAGACGGCTCGACTGGGCGGAGCCGTGGCACACCGACCACACCTGGCTGCCCGCATCATCGGACGCCACGGGCGGGCTGAGCGTCCCCCGGGCTGAATGGTTCGCCGGCGGTCGCCTCAACGTCGCGGTGAACTGCGTCGACCGCCACGTGGAAGCCGGAAACGGGGAGCGCATCGCCTTCCACTTCGAGGGCGAGCGCGGCGATCGCCGGTCGATCAGCTACGCCGAGCTCCAGCGCGAGGTCGCGCGGGCGGCGAACGCGCTGGCGGCGCTGGGCATCGGCACGGGAGACCGCGTGGTCGTCTACCTGCCGGTGCTGCTCGAGACGGTCATCGTGACGCTGGCGATCGCACGCCTCGGGGCCATCCACTCACTCGTGTTCGGCGGCTTCTCGGCCGAGGCCCTGCGCTTCCGCGTCGAGGACACCGGCGCGAAGCTGCTCGTGACGACCGACGGCCAGTACCGGCGCGGCGCGGCCGTGGCGGTCAAGGCGGCCGCGGATGCCGCCGTCGCCGGCGTCGCCTCGATCGAGCACGTGCTCGTCATCCGCCGCACCGGCGACGAGACCCCCGGCCTGCCGTGGACGGACGGCCGCGACGTGTGGTGGCACGACGTCGTCGACACGGCATCGGATGTCCACGAGCCGGAGTTCTTCGACGCGGAGACGCCGCTCTTCATCATCTACACGAGCGGGACGACCGGACGGCCGAAGGGACTCGTCCACACAACGGGCGGCTACCTCACGCACGCCTCGTCCACGCACTGGTCCGTCTTCGATGCCAAGCCGGACACCGACGTGTACTGGTGCACCGCCGACCTCGCCTGGGTGACCGCGCACAGCTACGTGCTCTACGGCCCGCTCTCGAACGGCGTCACGAGCGTCATCTACGAGGGGACGCCGAACACCCCGCACCCGGCACGCCACTTCGAGATCATCGAGCGCTACGGCGTCACGACCTACTACACGGCGCCAACGCTGATCAGGAGCCTCATGACCTGGTTCCCGGACGGGGTGCCGGCCCGACACGACCTGTCCAGCATCCGGCTCCTCGGGTCCGTCGGCGAGGCCATCAATCCCGAGGCCTGGATGTGGTTCAGGGAGAACATCGGCGCAGGCACCGCACCCATCGTGGACACCTGGTGGCAGTCCGAGACCGGAGCCGCCGTGATGGCGCCGCTTCCCGGCGTCTCGACCCTGAAGCCCGGGTCCGCCCTCCGCGCCCTGCCCGGCCTGCACGCCTCCGTGGTGGATGAGAACGGCGTGCAGGTTCCGCGCGGCTCGGGCGGATACCTCGTCATCGCCGGCACCTGGCCGGGCATGGCACGCACGATCTGGGGAGACCCGGAGCGCTACCGCGACTCGTACTGGGCGCGCTTCGCCGAGCACGGGCTGTTCTTCTCGGGAGACGGCGCCAAGTACGACGCGGACGGAGACATCTGGCTGCTCGGCCGCGTCGACGACGTCATCAACGTGTCGGGGCACCGGCTGTCGACCATCGAGATCGAGTCGGCGCTCGTCGCGCATCCGGCCGTCGGCGAGGCCGGGGCCGTCGGCGTGACGGATGCCATCACCGGCGAGGCCGTGGCTGCCTTCGTCGTGCCGTCGTCCGGCCGGCTCGACGACCCGGACCTCGTCCTCGCGTTGCGCGGGCACGTCTCCCGGCTCATCGGGCCGATCGCCAAGCCGCGCGACATCGTGCTGGTCCCCGAGCTGCCCAAGACCCGGTCGGGCAAGATCATGCGGCGGCTTCTCGTCGACATCATCGAGGGCCGTCCGCTCGGCGACACCACGTCTCTGCAGGATGACGCGGTGCCCGGCCGGATCGCGGAGCTCGTGGCCGGGGCGCTCAGCGAGCAACCGTCCGGCGCTCAGCGAGCGGGAATGCGCGGCACAGCCCGGTAGTGCGCGCGCTCCGCAGGCGTGAGGTGCTCGGTCGCGTAGGAGAGGGCGGTGCGCGGCATCCGCCCGGCGTACTCGTCGAGGAAGCCGATGAGCAGACCGCGATCGACGCGCTTGCCCACCTCGCGCAACATCCAGCCGACCGCCTTGTGCATGAGGTCCTCCCGATCGGCGAGGAGCAGGGGCGCGAGCCGCAGGGTGGTGGAGGCGTCGCCGCGGTTGATGAAGCCCTGCGTCGTGATGATCGCGACCCTCCGCTCCCAGAGGTCGGGGCTCGCCGCGAACTCGAACAGCTCGTCCCGCGGCCGATCGAACAGCCATCCGCCGAGGATGACGCCGGCCGAGCTGTCGACGAGGTCCCAGTTGTTCACCCGGCCCCTGCGCACGGCGCCGAGGTACCAGGCCGCGAGCTCGACGCGCTCCTGCTCGTCGCCGCCGGCTCCCCGCGACGCCCGCTCGAAGCGGTCCCCGGCGATGACCAGGCCGGTCAGCCGGTGCTCATGGACGGCCGAGTCCAGCAGCGTGTCGAGCTCCGTGAGCGGAAGCCGGCGGAACCGCTTCGCGACGGCGCGCTGCTGTGGCACGCTGATGCCGATGAAGACGTCGCCGGCGCCGTACTGGCCGGGTGCCGTCTTGAAGAAGCCCTGGCTGCTCGCCGCGCGCTCGGGATCGGCGATGGCCGCGAGCGCATCGACGACAGCGGCCGCGGTCTGGGGCACTGCATCCGTCATGTCAGCGGACTCTACCGCTGACGGATGGGGCACCGCGGACCGCGGCCGGTGGTGGGCGACGCCCGACTAGCCGACGGGCTTCGCCTCGGGGGCGGGCTCGGCGACGGGGGCGTCCGCAGCGGCAGGCTCGACGACCGCAGCGGGCTCGGACGTGACGACGGCCGGCTCGGTGAGCTCGAGCTCGTCGAGTCCGTCCTCGGCGTCGAGGTCGTCGTCGATCTCCACGACGTCGATCTCGACGACGTCGGAGCGACGGAAGCCGTCCAGGCCGATGAGGACCCCGATCGCGGAGAGCGAGATGATCACGCCGATGATGCCGGCGGCGAGGACCGCCGATGCGACGCCGATCGCCGACTGTCCGCCGTAGACGTCGGTGGCCGTCGCCGTCTGGCTGGCGAGTGCGTTGTTGAGGTCGGACAGGCCGGTCGATGTCAGCAGGTAACCGACGACGATGGCCACGATCGCGAGCACGAGCGTGATGACCGGCAGTGCGAGCTTGGCGTACGAGATGCTGCTGGGGCGGGGAGTAGACACGGGACGAACCTCTGACTTCTTCGAAGGGGAGTGGATGCGAAGAGCCACGGTATGCGGCCTTGCTATGACCAGCCTATGGATCAGCCGTGAAGCCCCGCCACCACGCCGGTCGCAGAGCGTGGCAACGGGAACCTGCGCCGAGCAGCGGGAATCCGCTCGCCCGCTCGAGGTCACGCAGCAAAGCCGCGTCGACCCTCAAGAAAACACGGAACGGCCGCGTCTAGCCTTGATGGAGCGGGAATCCTCCCGCAGATCAGGGAGAACGGAGGTTCCGCATGTCACAGAGCACTGCCCCGACGATCGTCGGCGAACCCGAGGTTCTCGAGGACGCCACCACCGCTGCCGCGTCGATCCAGACGCATCCGGCCTGGTTCCGCCTCAAGGACGCTGCGGCCACGCTGCAGTCTCTCCAGGTCAAGGACGGCTCGGTTCCCGAGGCGGACGATCGCGCCCACGCGCACGCCCTGGTGTCGATCATCACGGCGGCCGTCACCGAGCTGGCTCCCGCCTTCCCGCATGATGCCGCCTACCTCGACGCCCTCGTGGCCGACTTCGACCGCTGGGCCGGCGACGACTTCGGCGTCCCCGACTTCTACGACTCGCTCATGGCCTTCCAGCCGCAGCAGCACCGCATCGACGGCCTGCGTCACCTCGTGGTCTTCCCGATGTACACGCAGAACGGATCGACGAACCGCTTCGTCGAGGCCGTGATCGTCGAGGTCATCTGGCCCGAGTTCATCGCGGCCCTCGAGGCGGGCGACTACGGCAACAAGCTGTTCGTTCCCATCCGCTTCGTGGACTTCACCGCCGGCTACGACACCAACTCGGCCGTGCTGTTCCCCGAGACCGTGGCCATGCGCGCCGTCCCCACCTTCACGTGGGGCGCGATCTTCCAGGACCGCGAGGCCGCGCGCTACCGCCGCGTGGTGCGGGCGGCAGCCGAGATCACCAAGCTCGAACTGCCGGACGACGCGGCCGCGATGCTCGACGACCAGAAGCTCACGGAGGAGACCTTCGTGATGTGGGACCTCATCCACGACCGGACGCACATGCGCGGCGACCTGCCGTTCGACCCGTTCATGATCAAGCAGCGGATGCCGTTCTTCCTGTACTCGCTCGAGGAGCTGCGCTGCGACCTGACGGCGTTCCGCGAGTCCGTGAAGATCACGCGCGAGCTGCGCGCCCGCATCGC
>JBEVEO010000056.1:0-6994 GCA_040512695.1 Leifsonia sp.
GCCGTCGTCTCTGAAGCTGTCGATGACCAGGTCGGCGGCCGAGTGGTCGGCCGCGACCTGGATCCGGTTGAGCGACGTGGCCAGTCCGGCCGCGAGCGTGACGGCCGCGGCACCGAACGCGATCGCGAGGACCATCGCGGCCGCGCGGGCCGGCGCGCTGAACGGACGGGCGAGTCCGAGGGTCGCGGGTCGGGGCAGCGGCAGCCGCGCGGCGACCCGTGCGGCGTACCGCCCGCGGCCGGCGGGCGGCGGCCCGCCCCCCCCCCCCCCCGCCCCCGCCGCGCCCCCCCCCCCCCCCCCCCCCCCCCCCCCCCCCCCCCCCCCCCCCCCCCCCCCCCCCCCCCCCCCCCCCCCCCCCCCCCCCCCCCCCCCGCCGCCCCACCACGCCCAGCGGGCTCCGAGCGAGTGCACGCCCGACGGGTGGGGGAGCGCCGCAGCGGCCAGGGCGGCCGCGACGTCTGCGGCGTCATCGCGGATCATGCCCACCGTGACCCGCACGAAGGCGGGCGTGCCCGGCACATCCGTGGCCATGAACGCGGACCCGGCGGCCACGCGGATCCCCGCCGCCGCCAGCTGCACCAGCGCTGAGCGCTCATCGGAGATGGGGAGCCAGGTGTTGATGCCGTCCGAGCGCCCCGGCGTCACGCCCCAGGTCGCCAGCGCTGTCGCGAGGCTGCGCTGGCGCGTGTAGTACTGCCGACGGGCCTCGGCCACCTCGTCGATGGACTGGCCGTCGGTGAGCAGGTCGTGCAGGATGCGCTGCACCATCCGCGAGGTCCAGCCGGGACCGAGCATGCGTCTGGCGACGATCCGGTCGACGAGGCGCGTCGGGCCGCCGAGGGCGGCGATGCGCAGGTCGGGGCCATGGGATTTGGAGAAGCTCCGCACGTGCAGCACCTGGTCGGGCAGCCACTCCCCGAGGCTCACGTCGGGGGAGGTGGAGATCTGGCCGGAGTGGTCGTCCTCGATGATCACGAGCTGCGATCCGTTGGGATGCGAGCGGATGATGCGCGCCAGTTCCTCCGCCCGGTCCCTGGGCATCGACGCACCGGTGGGGTTCTGCGCCCGCGGCTGCAGGACGACGGCGCTCGGGCGCTTGCCGAGGGCCGCGGCGAGCGCGGACGGCAGCATGCCGTCCTCGTCGAGCGCCACCGGCACCCGCTCGGCGCCGAGAGCGTCGATGAGGTCGAAGAACGGCGGGAAGCCCGGACTCTCCACGACGACCCTGTCGCCGAAGCGCACGACGGACTCGAGCGACCTCGAGACCGCGTCGAGGGCGCCGTCGACCACGGTGATCGCCTCGGGCCGCGATGGCCACGCGGCCCGCTGCACCCGTTCCAGCTCGGGGATTAGCGTAAGTTCTTTATAGATCGAGGTATCGGCGCGCGCCTAGACCCGCGAGAGTGCCCGCCCGAGACCGGGGAGCAGCAGCGGATCGGGCGTCCCCCGCGACAGGTCGAGGCGCGACTCCCCCCGGATGACCGGCCAGCCCCTGCGTGCGCGGCGGCAGCCACGCGGCATCCGTGCTCCGCACGAAGCTCCCTGCCCGGCCGCGCGACACGATGAGGCCGGCGCGGGCGAGCGCCTGCCAGGCGTGGCTGACGGTGGCAGGACTGACCCCGAGCCGCGTCGCGACCTCGCGCACGGTGGGCAGACGATCGCCCGGGGCGAGCTCTCCGGCGGTGACCAGGCGCGCGATCGACGCCGCGATGTCGCGCGGCGTGGATCCGTCGATGTCGGCGATCCACGAGTCCATGGGCTCATCGTGCATGGGTCTTGCCCTCCGGAGGGTGGGGAACCACAATGACTTACACGTACGTCACACAGTGAAACAAAAGAGAAATGTTTACGCCGAACAATAACAGAACGGACGAAGAAGTCCGGTTCGGCTTCAATCCCTCGGCGTTGGTGACTGCGTAAGACCGCCATCGCCGGCAGATCTCGTGGAGGCAACCGGTATGAGCGGCACCAGCAACACAGTTCGCGCAGCGATCACGCAGACGACGTGGACGGGCGACAAGGAATCGATGATCGCCAAGCACGAGCAGTTCGCTCGAGAGGCGAAGGACCAGGGCGCCCAGGTCATCTGCTTCCAGGAGCTGTTCTACGGGCCGTACTTCGGCATCACCGAGGACGCGAAGTACTACGACTACGCCGAGCCGGCCGACGGCCCGGTCGTGCAGCGCTTCGCGGCGCTCGCCAAGGAGCTCGGGATGGTCATGATCCTCCCGATCTACGAGGAGGAGCAGCCGGGCGTCTACTACAACACCGCCGTCGTGGTCGATGCCGACGGAACCATCCTCGGGTCCTACCGCAAGCACCACATCCCCAACCTCGACCGGTTCTGGGAGAAGTTCTACTTCCGTCCCGGCAACCTCGGCTACCCGGTCTTCGACACCGCCGTCGGCAAGATCGGCGTCTACATCTGCTACGACAGGCACTTCCCGGAGGGCTGGCGGGAACTCGGCCTCAACGGCGCCCAGATCGTCTTCAACCCCAACGCCACCAAGCCCGGCCTCTCGAACCGGCTGTGGGAGATCGAGCAGCCGGCGGCGGCAGCAGCCAACGGCTACTTCGTCGCAGCAGCCAACCGCGTCGGCCTCGAGGACAACGAGTACGGCGACCTCGCCGTCAACTTCTACGGCAAGAGCCAGTTCGTCGACCCGCAGGGCAACATCATCGGCGAGTACGGCTCGGAGGACCACGAGGAGGTCGTGGTGCGCGACCTCGACATGGACATGATCCGCCAGGTGCGCAACAACTGGCAGTTCTACCGGGACCGCCGCCCCGAGTCCTACACGTCCATCCCGAAGCCGTAAGGGGGGCCCGGACATGGCAACGACACTGATCTCCGGCGGCACCCTCGTCAGCGCGACCGGTCGGGCCGCCGCCGACGTGCTGATCGACGGCGAGCGCATCACCGCGGTCCTCGAGCCCGGCAGCGCGCTCCTGGGAACGGATGTCGCGGCATCCGTCGACACCGTCATCGACGCGACGGGCAAGTACGTGATCCCCGGCGGCATCGACGCCCACACCCACATGCAGCTGCCGTTCGGCGGCACCGAGGCGTCCGACACCTTCGAGACCGGCACCCGGGCCGCGGCGTGGGGCGGAACGACGAGCATCATCGACTTCGCCGTGCAGACCTACGGCCAGAGGATCCAGGACGGTCTCGCCGCCTGGCACGAGAAGGCCGCAGGCAACTGCGCCATCGACTACGGCTTCCACCAGATCGTCGGCGACGTCAACGACGAGTCGCTGCTCGCCATGCGCGGCCTCGTCGACGAAGGCATCTCGAGTTTCAAGCTCTTCATGGTGTACCCCGGCGTCTTCTACTCCGACGACGCCCAGATCCTCAAGGCCATGCAGCTCTCCCGCGACACGGGGATGCTCACCATGATGCACGCCGAGAACGGCCCGGCCATCGACGTGCTGGCCGCCCAGCTCGTCGAGCAGCGCAAGACCGACCCGTTCTACCACGGCAAGGCCCGCGCCTGGGAGATGGAGGAGGAGGCCACGCACCGCGCGATCATGCTCGCCAAGCTCACCGGCGCCCCGCTCTACGTCGTGCATGTGAGCGCCAAGCAGGCCGTCGAGCAGATCGCCTGGGCCCGCGACAAGGGCCAGAACGTGTTCGGCGAGACCTGCCCGCAGTACCTCTACCTCTCGCTCGAGGAGCAGCTCGGTGCTGTGAGCGAGAAGTGGGGTGCATTCGAAGGGGCCAAGTGGGTGTGCTCCACGCCGCTGCGCTCCCGGGAGGAAGGGCACCAGGACGCCATGTGGCAGTCCCTGCGCACCAACGACGTGCAGATGGTCTCCACCGACCACTGCCCGTTCTGCATGAAGGACCAGAAGGAGCTCGGGCTCGGAGACTTCCGCAAGATCCCGAACGGGATCGGCTCGATCGAGCACCGTATGGACCTCATGTACCAGGGCGTCGTGACGGGGGAGATCACCCTCGAGCGCTGGGTGGAGCTGACCAGCACGACGCCGGCCCGCATGTTCGGGCTCTACGGCCGGAAGGGCGTCATCCAGCCCGGGGCGGATGCCGACGTGGTCGTCTACGACCCGGACGGCCACACGTCGATCGGCCTGCCTGTCGATGAGTCGGGCAAGCCGACGGGGAAGGCGCACCACATGAACATGGACTACTCCGCCTGGGAGGGCTTCGAGATCGACGGCCACGTCGACACCGTCATCTCCCGCGGCAAGGTCGTCGTCGACGACAACCGCTACCTGGGCGCCACAGGCGACGGCCGGTTCCTCAAGCGCGGCCTCAGCCAGTACCTGATCTAGGAGCATCCATGGATTTCGGAGCAGTCCTCCAGACCAATCCACCGGCGTCCCGCACGGTGCAGCTCGCCAAGCTCGCCGAGAACCACGGATTCAGCCACGTGTGGACGTTCGACTCCCACCTGCTCTGGCAGGAGCCGTACGTGATCTACAGCGCCATCCTGGCCGAGACCCGCAAGGTGATCGTCGGGCCCATGGTCACCAACCCCGCGACGCGCGACTGGACGGTCACGGCATCCGTCTTCGCGACCCTCAACGAGATGTACGGCAACCGCACCATCGTCGGCATCGGCCGCGGCGACTCGGCCGTGCGGGTGACCAACGGCGCGCCGACGACGCTGAAGACGCTGCGCGAGTCCATCCACGTCATCCGGGAGCTCGGCAACTCGCGCTCGGTCGAGTACCACGGCTCGCAGCTGCAGTTCCCGTGGAGCCACGGCTCCGAGCTCGACGTGTGGGTGGCCGCCTACGGCCCGCTCGCCCTCAAGCTCACCGGCGAGGTGGGCGACGGCTTCATCCTCCAGCTCGCCGACCTCGACATCGCCGCCTGGATGATCAAGACGGTGCGGGATGCGGCGGAGGCCGTCGGGCGCGATCCGATGAGCATCAAGTTCTGCGTCGCCGCGCCCATGTACATCGGCGACGACTGGGAGCACATGCGCGACCAGTGCCGCTGGTTCGGCGGGATGGTCGGCAACCATGTCGCCGACATCGTGGCGAAGTACGGCGAGCACGGAGCGGTGCCCGACGCCCTGACCGACTACATCAAGGCGCGCGACGGCTACGACTACAACGAGCACGGGCGGGCGGGCAACACCCACACCTCCTTCGTGCCCGATGAGATCGTCGACCGGTTCTGCATCCTCGGCACGGCGGAGCAGCACATCGAGAAGCTCGAGGCGCTGAAGGCTCTGGGCGTCGACCAGTTCGCCGGCTACCTCCAGCACGACAACAAGGAGGAGACCCTCCGCGTGTACGGCGAGACCGTCATCCCCGCGTTGTCCGACCACATCACGGCGAAGGCATGACGGACACCCTGGGCGCCGAGCCGTTCGCCGAGCCGGTCGAGGCCCCGGCGGACGTGACACGCGCCCAGGAGCAGGCGGGCAGGACCCGGCGCAGGACTCCGCGCTGGGCGGCGTTCGGCTGGGGTGCCGCCGGCGTCCTCCTGCTGCTCGTGGTCTGGGAGCTCTACAAGGCGCTCGCACCCGCGGACGGTATCGTCATCGGCGGCCTCACCGTGCTGCCGCGCACGAGCGACATCGCGATGCCGCACCTCTGGGACATCGCCACTCGACTCGGCGAGCCCGTCAGCGGTGCGACGAACGCCGACCTGCTCTGGGTGGCCGTGGCCCGCGGCTGCGCCTTCACCCTCGGCGTCGCCGCGGTCGGCTGGATCGTCGGCGTGACGGTCGGCCTGCTGATCGCCACGCTCATGCAGCGCTTCCGCACCGCCGAGTCCGCGCTGCTGCCGTGGGTCGTGCTCAGCCAGACGGTCCCGCTCATCGCCCTCGCACCGCTCGTCCGGCGCTGGGGCGCCAGCGTCGAGTTCGGCGCATTCGACTGGCAGGACTGGATGAGCGTCGCGGTGATCGCGAGCTACCTCGCCTTCTTCCCCGTCTCGATCGGGGCGCTGCGCGGCTTCTCATCGCCGGAGGCCGCCCACCTCGACCTCATGCGGTCGTACGGGATCGGCTGGTGGCGCACCTACTTCACGCTCCGGCTGCCGGCCAGCGTGCCGTACCTGCTTCCCGCGCTGCGGCTGGCCGTCGCGAACGCCGTCATCGGCACCGTCGTGGCCGAGGTCTCGATCGGCCTCCGCGGCGGGGTCGGGCGCATGATCGTGGAGTTCGCCGCATCCGGCAGCTCCGACCCCGCGAAGCAGTGGGCGCCGATCATCGGCGCCGTCATCGTGGGACTCGCTGCGGCCGGAGCGGTCGCACTCATCGGCGTCGCCCTGCGTCGCTATCGCAGAGGGGAACAGCTGGCGTGAGCGCGGTGACGGTGAGTGGGGTCTCCAAGATCTTCGAGACCAAGGAGGGGCGCGTCGTCGCCCTCGAGGACATCGACCTCGAGGTCGCGGACGGCGAGTTCGTCTCCCTGATCGGGCCCAGCGGATGCGGCAAGTCCACGCTGCTGCGCCTCATCGCCGACCTCGACGAGGCATCCGCCGGCACGATCAGCGTCTTCGGCAAGACGGCCAGGAAGGCCCGCATCGACCAGGACTACGGCATCGCCTTCCAGCAGGCCGGCCTGCTGCCGTGGCGGAGCGTCCGGGCCAACATCGAGCTGCCGCTCGAGCTGCACGGTACCGGCAAGACCGCGCGGGCGGCGCGGGTGAGCGAGCTGGCCGAGCTGGTCGGGCTGTCCGATTTCGTCGACCGCTACCCCGACCAGCTGTCCGGCGGCATGCAGCAGCGCGTCGCGATCGCCCGCGCGTTCGCCGAGCACCCCCGCCTGCTGCTCATGGACGAGCCGTTCGGCGCACTCGACGAGATGACCCGCGAGTACCCGCAGTCGGAGCTCGCGCGGATCACGGCAGAGACCGGCGCCGCTGTGGTCTTCGTCACCCACTCCATCCCCGAGGCGGTCTTCCTCTCGGACCGCGTGGTGGTCATGAGCCCCCGCCCCGGTCGGATCACCAACGTGATCCCCACCCCGCTCGGCGACGCCCGCAGCGACCGGCTGCGAGAGTCGCCCG
>JBEVEO010000069.1:0-5852 GCA_040512695.1 Leifsonia sp.
CGGTCGCATCCTCGAGCTTGAGCAGCATCTTGGCTACGGTGTACTTGCCCGACCCCGACTCGCCGACGAGCGCGGTCGTCGAGCCCTTCGCGATCTGGAAGGACACCCCGTCCACGGCCTTGAAGTCACCGGATCCGCGGATCTTGTAGACCTTGGTGAGGTCCTCGACGACGATGGCCGGCGGAAGGTCGGCCGCCGCCTCCCTGGCCTCGGCGCGCGCTTCGGCCGTTGCGATGAGGTCGACGACCTCTGCCGCTGCCGGTGCGTGGATGTCGAGGTGGCCGAGCGACTGGTCGCTGGCCTGGATGCGGCGCGAGGCGAGGCTCGGGGCCGCCGCCACGAGGCGCTGCGTGTACGGGTGCTGCGGATCCTGGAGGATCTTCACCGACGGGCCGGACTCGACGACCTTGCCCTTGTACATGACGACGAGCTGCTCGGCACGCTCGGCCGCGAGGCCGAGGTCGTGCGTGATGAACAGCAGGGTCGTGCCGAGCTCCCGGGTGAGGGTCTCGAGGTGGTCCAGGATGACCCGCTGCACCGTCACGTCGAGGGCCGAGGTCGGCTCGTCGGCGATCAGGAGCTGCGGATTGGCCGCGAGGCCCATGCCGATGAGCACGCGCTGCCGCATGCCGCCCGAGAACTGGTGCGGGTACTGCTTGAGGCGGCGGTCCGCATCCTGCAGGCCGGCCTGCTTCAGCACCTCGATGGCGCGGGCCTTGACGGCCTTCTTGCCCGAGGCGATGCCGTTGGCCGTGATGGCCTCCTCGACCTGGAAGCCGATGCTCCACACCGGGTTGAGGCTCGACATCGGGTCCTGGGGGACGAAGCCGATGCGACGGCCGCGGATGTCCTCCATCTCCTTCTTCGATGCCTTGGTGAGGTCCTGGCCGTCGAGGAGGATCGAGCCGCCCGTGATCGTCCCGGTGCCGGGGAGCAGGTTGATGATGGCGTGCGCCGTCGTCGACTTGCCGGATCCCGACTCGCCCACGATCGCGAGCGACTGACCGCGGTAGAGGGTGATGTTCACACCGTCGACGGCCTTGACGAGGCCGTTCTGGGTGTTGAATCCGACCTGGAGATCCTTGATCTCGAGGATCGGGCGCTCGGTCTCGGTGCTCTCGGTGTTCACGCTGTTCTCATTCATGGGAGTGCTCAACGCTGGGCCCTCGCCTTCGGGTCGAGCGCGTCGCGGATGACCTCGCCGAGCATGATGAAGCTCAGCACGGTCAGCGACAGGGCGATCGACGGGTAGATCAGGGTCTGCGGGGCGACCCGGAGGTCGGACTGCGCCTGGCTGATGTCATTGCCCCACGACATGATCTCCGGAGGGAGGCCGACGCCGAGGAACGACAGGGTCGCCTCAGCCACGATCGCGGCCGCGAGGGAGATCGTCGTGACGACGATGACCGGTGCGATCGAGTTCGGGAGCACGTGGCGCACCAGGATGCGGAACCGGGACACTCCGATGGCGGTGGCCGCCATCACGTAGTCGGCGTTCTTGACCCGGAAGATCTCGGCTCGCAGGACACGAGCCGTGGATGGCCACGCGAAGATGCCGATGGCGAGGGAGATGATCCATACGCTGCGGTACTCCGAGAACACGCTCATGATGACCACGGCGGCGAGGATGTAGGGGATCGAGAAGAAGATGTCGCCGGTGCGGGAGAGCACAGAGTCGATCCATCCGCCGTAGAAGCCGGCGAAGGCTCCGAACACGATTCCCAGGACGAACACCAGCACCGTCACGATGATGCCGACGGCCAGAGACGTCGACGTGCCGTAGATGATGCGGGCGTAGATGTCGCAGCCCTGCTTGGTGTAGCCGAGGACGCTGCCGTCCCCCGGGCCGTCGAGGCTCCGCGAGAGTTCGCAGAACCGCGGGTCGGCCGCGGTGAACCACGACGGGAACAGCGCGACGAGCACGATGAGGACGATGAGGGCGGACGAGAACCAGAACATCGGGCGCTTGCGCACGTCATGCCAGGCATCGATCCAGAGGTTCGAGGGCTTGCCTTCCGTCTTGACCTGGTCGATCGCGACGAGCGGCGCCTCCTCGATGGGGGCGACGTAGTGATTCTGCATTGAGCTCTTACTTGGCATAGCGGATCCTCGGGTCGAGCACGGCGTAGAGCAGGTCCACCAGCAGGTTCACCACGAGGTAGATCAGCACCATGACCGTGACGAAGGCCACGACGGTGGGACGCTCCCCACGGATGATCGCCTGGTAGAGCGTGCGGCCGACGCCCGGAACATTGAAGATGCCCTCCGTGACCGTCGCACCGACCATGAGCGTGCCGAAGTCGACGGCGAGGTAGGTCACGACGGGGATGAGGGAGTTGCGCAGGATGTGCACGGGAACGATCCGACGACGGCTGATGCCCTTGCTCGCGGCAGTGCGAACGAAGTCCTGCCCGCTCGTCTCGATGACTGACGACCGTGTCAGTCTCTGGATCTGGGCGAAGCTGATCGTCGCCAGCACGATGGCTGGAAGTATCAGGTCCTGCATGGGGGCTCCTGTGCCCACCGTGGTCCTGAACCATCCGAGTTGGATGCCGAAGATGAGCTGGGCGACGAAGGCGATCACGAAGATCGGCAGCGAGATCAGCACGAGGCTCACGGCCAGCGCGCTGGAGTCGAAGAGCTTGCCCTTGCGGAGACCGCTGATGAGGCCGACCGTGATGCCGGCGATCATCTCGAAGAAGATGGCGAGCAGCGCCAGGCGGAGCGTCACGGGGAACGTCTTCGCGAGGATCTCCGTGACGGGCTGTCCGGAGAAGGCGACGCCGAAGTCGCCGCGGAAGATGCCGCCGAGGAAGAGCAGGTACTGCACGATGAACGGCTGATCGAAGTGATAGCGCTCGCGCAGCTGGTCGAGCACCTGCGGCGGTGGTGTCTTGTCGCCGAACAGCGCGACGATCGGGTCACCTGGCATGGCGAAGACCATGAAGTAGATGAGGAAGGTGGTTCCGAGCAGGACAGGCACTGCCTGTAGCACTCGACGGAGGATGTAACCGGCCATGGATCAGGCCCCGCAATCCGGGGTTTTTGGCATGAGAGAACCTAACTGTCTTTCAAGCTCGATCATTCCAGCGTAGCGCGGTGACGCACGCTGCACGATGAGCGTGGGAGTGGGGCGGCAGCTGATAGCTACCGCCCCACAGAGTGCTTACGGGATTCTAACCCCTCAGCGGATGCCCGAGAGAACTACTCGCTCTTGGTCACCTGGTAGTACAGCGGCACCGAGTGCCAGTCGAACACGACGTTGTCGACGTTCTCGCTGAATGCACCGTTGACGTTGGAGTACCAGAGCGGGATGACCGGGAGGTCCTTGAAGAGCACCGACTGGGCCTCCTGGAACTTCTCGTTGGCAGCACCGAGGTCGGTCTGCGCGAGGCCTTCCTTGAGCAGGCCGTCGAACTCGGCGCTGGAGTAGTCACCGTCGTTCGAGCCGGCACCAGTGCCGTAGAGCGGGCCGAGGAAGTTGAACAGAGCCGGGTAGTCGGCCTGCCATCCGGAGCGGAACGCCGTCTGGATGCTGCGGTCGGTGATCTTCGTGCGCGCCTCGGCGAACGTGGGGTACGGGTCGCCGGAGGCGTCGATACCGAGAACGTTCTTGTAGCCGTTGGTCACAGCGTCGACCCAGGCCTGGTGGCCGCCGTCGGCGTTGTAGGCGATCTTGAAGGTGCCGTCCCACGGGGAGATGGCGTCGGCCTCGGCCCACAGCTTCTTGGCCTCGTCGGGGTTGTACGCGAGGACCTCGGAACCGGGGACGTCCTCGGAGTAGCCGTCGATGACCGGGGACGTGAAGTCCTTGGCCGGCGTACGGGTGCCCGAGAAGATCACGTCGGTGATCTCGTCGCGGTTGATGGCCATCGAGAGGGCCTGACGACGGAGGTTGCCCTCTTCGCCGGAGAAGTGCGGCAGTCGCGCCGGGATGGTGAACGACTGGAAGATCGCGGCAGCCTGGTTGACTGCGCGGTCGCCGAACTCGTCCTCGTAGGTGGCGAGAGCGGCGGTGGGGATGCCGGTCAGCACGTCGAGGTTGCCACCCTGGAAGTCGGCGTATGCGGCTTCCTGGGTCGCGTAGAAGATGATGTCGAGTCCACCGTTCTGGGCGACACGACCTCCCTTGTAGTCGTCGTTCTTCACGAGCGAGATCTTCTCGTTGTGCTCCCACGCGCCCTCTTCAGCGAGCTTGTAGGGGCCGTTGCCGATCGGGTTCTCACCGAAGGCCGTGATGTCCTCCCACGCTGCCTCGGGCAGCGGGTAGAAGGCCGAGTAGCCGAGGCGCAGCGGGAAGTCCGACTCGGGCTGCTTGAGCTTGACGGTGAAGGTGGTGTCGTCGACGACCTTCAGGCCGGGGAGCTCTGCCACGTTCTCGTCGTAGCTGAATCCGTCGATGGACTCGAAGAAGTAGCTGGAGAGCTGAGCGTTGTCGAGAGCGGCGCCGTAGTTCCACGCCTTCACGAAGGACTCGGCCGTGACGGGCTCACCGTTGGTGAACTTCTGGTCAGGCTTGATCTTGATCGTGTAGTTCTGCGCGTCGTCCGTCTCGATGGACTCCGCCATGTCGTTCACCGGAGCGCCCTTGGCGTCGTAGTAGACGAGTCCCGCGAAGATTTCGTCGATGATCTTTCCGCCACCGACCTCGTTGGTGTTGGTGGGGATCAGCGGGTTCTGGGGCTCGGTGCCGTCGGTCGAGATGATCGCGGACGAGCTGCCCGTGGTGCTCCCCGCGTCTCCGCCGCCGGTGCTGCAGCCGGACAGGATGAGTGCTCCCGCCGCGGCAAGAGCGATGGCTGCAACGCCAAATCTCTTGGTTCTCAATGTTCCTCCTGTGAAAAGGGCCTCGCCGCGTCGGGTTTCGAGCGCGCGCGATGGCCTGAGTACCTACAAAATATGGAGAGGGAACGCAGAAACCAAACTCAGGTCGGAAACGTTACAGATCAGAAACCTAGCCCCCAGCGAATCTGCAGGAAGTGACGGATCCTCGCAAGATCCTTGCGCTCTACGGCCGTTTCGCGAGCAGAGACGTCGATCCACCACCCACCGATGACAGGATTGCCACATGTTCGACGCGGATTCCGCATCATCTTCCCGATCAGGCCCGGAAAACACCGGTCGGGGTACAGCCGTTCCCCTGAGCAGGAACCGCACCTGGGTCGAGATCGCCATCGTTCTCGGCCTGTCGCTCGGCGCCTCGGCCGTGTACTCCGTCGTGGCCATCATCGCGCGGGTGACAGCCGAGACCGCCCTCGGCGACCAGTCGGCGAGCCTCAACCCGTCGCAGTCCCCCCGGGAATGGCTCGATCTCACCTACCAGCTGCTCGGCGTGTTCTTCGACCTGCTCCCGGTCGCCCTCGTCCTCTACCTGCTCTGGCAGCCGGGGGTCGATCCGTTCCGGCGCATCGGATTCGATCTCACCCGACCGGGCAGGGACGCCTTGAGCGGGCTGGCCCTCGCTGCGGCCATCGGCATCCCCGGACTCGCGCTCTACGCGGGCGGCCGGCTCCTCGGCATCACGGTCGACGTTCAGGCATCACCACTCGACCAGCACTGGTGGACGATCCCGATCCTGGTGCTCTCGGCACTCCGCTCGGCCATCACCGAGGAGGTGATCGTCGTCGGCTACCTGTTCACGCGCCTGCGCGAGCTCCGCTGGGGCAAGTGGGCGATCATCCTGTCGACGTCGGTGCTGCGCGGCAGCTACCACCTCTACCAGGGCTTCGGCCCGTTCCTCGGAAACGCCGCGATGGGCGTCGTCTTCGGCTGGTGCTACTGGCGTTGGGGGCGCACGATGCCGCTGGTCATCGCGCATGCCATTCTCGACGTCGTCTCGTTCGTCGGCTATC
>JBEVEO010000082.1:0-3078 GCA_040512695.1 Leifsonia sp.
CTCTCGTCGACCCGGACAACCGCCGGCCCGTCGATTTCGACGTGCGTCGCGAGTACCTGTCCCGGATCGACAGGGGCTGGCTGCCGGCCGTCGACGAGACCGGAGCGGCGAAGCTGCTCGTGACGTCCCGGGCGCTCCGGCTGCGTCGGGACCATCCCGACTGGTTCTCGCGCTACCTGCCTGTGCCTGCATACGGAGCGGCAGCCGACCACGTGGTCGCCTTCGACCGCGGAGACGCCGTCACGGTGGCGACCCGTCTGCCGCTCGGCCTCGAGGCTGCGGGCGGATGGGCGGACACGACATTGGAGATCGCCGGCCGGTCCTGGATCGACACGCTCACGGGTGAGCGGCACAGGGGCGGCTCCGTACGACTGGCCGACCTGCTCCGGCAATACCCGGTCGCCCTGCTCGTCGCAGACGAATTCGACGACAACCGAGCGATGGGGGACTGACATGAGCGACGGCATCCGCGTCTGGGCGCCCGCTGCCTCGCGCGTCGACCTGAGGATCGGCGATGAGACGCTCGACCTCACCCGGGCAGACGGCGGCTGGTGGGAACGGCCAGGGCTCACCCTGGCGCCCGGCACCGACTACGGCTTTCTCGTGGACGGTGACGGCCCCTTCCCCGACCCGAGGTCGCGCCACCAGCCCGACGGCGTACACGGCCTCTCCCGGGTGGTGGACACGGACGCACACGACTGGGCGGATGCCGCCTGGACCGGTCGCCAGCTCGCAGGAGCGGTGATCTACGAGCTCCACATCGGCACCTTCACCCCTGAGGGCACGTTCGACGCCGCCGCCCTCAAGCTCGATCACCTGGCGTCGATCGGCGTGGACTTCGTCGAACTCCTGCCGGTGAACGCCTTCAACGGCACGCACAACTGGGGCTACGACGGAGTGCTCTGGTACGCCGTCCACGACGGGTACGGCGGCCCCGCAGGCTACAAGCGGTTCGTCGACGCCTGCCACGCGGCGGGGATGGGCGTCATCCAGGACGTCGTCTACAACCACCTCGGCCCCAGCGGCAACTACCTTCCGAAGTTCGGACCGTACCTCACCGACGGCCCCGGGAACACATGGGGGTCCTCCGTCAACCTCGACGGGCCGGACTCAGACACCGTGCGGCGCTACATCATCGACAACGCGCTGATGTGGCTCGGCGACTACCACGTCGACGGCCTGAGGCTCGATGCCGTCCACGCGCTCACCGACCACAGCGCCGTGCATGTGCTCGAACAGCTCGCGGATGAGGTCGCGGCCCTCAGCGCGTTCGCGGGGCGCCCGCTCAGCCTCATCGCCGAGTCCGACCTCAACGACCCGAAGCTCATCACGCCGGTCGAGGCGTCCGGCTACGGCCTCGACGCGCAGTGGAGCGACGACTTCCACCACGCCGTGCACGTGGCGGTCAGCGGTGAGACGACCGGCTACTACGCCGATTTCGAACCCCTCTCTGCGCTCGGCAAGGTCCTCACCCGTGGTTTCTTCCACGACGGGACCTACTCGAGTTTCCGCGAACGTGTCCACGGCCGCCCCGTCGACACCGAACGGATGCCGTCGTGGCGGCTCGTCGTCGCAAATCAGAATCACGACCAGATCGGCAACCGCGCGATCGGGGACCGGCTCGCCGCCCAGCTCGATCCTGGACAGCTCGCGATCGCCGCTGCGCTCACGCTGCTCGGCCCGTTCACCCCGATGCTGTTCATGGGGGAGGAGTGGGCGGCAGCCACGCCCTGGCAGTTCTTCACCTCCCACCCCGAACCCGAGCTCGGCCGGGCGACCGCTGAAGGCAGGATCGCCGAGTTCGCGCGCATGGGCTGGGACCCCGACATCGTCCCTGACCCCCAGGATCCTGAGACGTTCGAACGGTCGAAGCTCGACTGGAGCGAGCCCGCCGGCGGAGACCACGCCAGGGTGCTGGAGTTCTACCGGGCCGCCGCAGGATTGCGGAGGAGCCGGCCTGAGTTCACCGACCCCCGGTTCGCGCGCACGACCGTCGAGCTCGACGAGGACGAGCGCTGGCTGGTGCTGAACAGGGGAGACGCGGCGATCGTCGTGAACGTCGGAACCGATGTACGCACGATCCCGGTCCGGACGTCGGAGATCCTTCTGTCCTTCACGGCAGACGGGTCGGAGATCGGTGCGCCACGCGACGGGCGCATCGAGGTGCCGCCGCACTCGGTCGTGGTCCTCGGCTGATCAGGAGCCGATGGCCGCTGCGAAGGCTTCGGCGGCCGGCCGGTTGAAGGCGACGAAGGTGACAGGGATGTCTGTCCCCGTAGCGCGAACGGTCCGCACGGCGATCGACGCGGCATCCGTCATCGGCCAGCCGTAGATCCCGGCCGAGATCGCGGGGAACGCGATCGACGTCGCCCCGACCTCAGCGGCCACGCGGAGGCTGTTGCTGTAGGCGGAGGCGAGCAGCGCGGAGCGGTCGTCGTCCCGATCCCACACCGGTCCGACCGTGTGGATCACGAATCGTGCAGACAGGCGGCCCGCCGTCGTCGCCACCGCTTCGCCCGCCGGCAGCCCACCGGGAAGGCTGGTCGCCCTCAGTTGCCGGCACGCCGCGAGGATCTCGGGTCCGCCTGCGCGGTGGATGGCGCCGTCGACGCCGCCTCCGCCGAGCAGCGAACTGTTCGCCGCGTTGACGATGGCATCGACATCGAGCGCGGTGATGTCGCCTTCGACGAGTTCGATGCGCACGCGGTCCCTCCCTGTCAGGCGCAAGCGTACCGCTCGCCCCTCGTCCGCCCCAGTGGTTGCCCGCGCAGCGGTTCTCGCGGTACACCGGGATCATGACAGATCCCCTCGCACACTGGATGGCCGCCTATCAGACCGCATGGGAGTCGAACGACCCCGACCACATCCGCGCGCTCGTCACCGACGACGTCGTCTACAGGAACGAACCGTGGACAGAACCCTGGCGCGGTGCTGAGGCCGTCGTGACAGGCTGGCTGGCTCGCAGGGACGAGCCGGGCAACCACACCTTCGAGTGGTCGCCGGTCGTCGTCACCGACGACGTGTGGATCGTCGAGGGAACGACGGCGTACACCGACGGCAGGACCTACAGCAATCTCT
>JBEVEO010000099.1:0-3550 GCA_040512695.1 Leifsonia sp.
GCCCGTCCAGCCACTGCCGGACGGGCCGGATCCGGCACCTCACACGATCAGACGAGGAGCTGGTGCTTCGCCAGGTCGCGGTACAGGGGAGTGGATGCGACGAGTTCGGAGTGCGTGCCCGTCCCGATGACGCGGCCGTGGTCGAGCACGACGATCTGGTCGGCGTCGACGACCGTCGAGAGCCGGTGCGCGATCACGATGAGCGTCCGGTCCTCGGCCACCGCGTCGATCGCCTCCCGCATCCGCTGCTCGTTCACGCCGTCGAGGCTCGACGTCGACTCGTCGAGCAGCAGGATCGGCGACGCCGAGAGCAGCGCGCGGGCGATCGCGAGGCGCTGACGCTCGCCCCCGGACAGCATGACGCCGTCCTCGCCGATCTGGGCCCCGAGTCCGGCCGGGTCGCGGTCGAGCACGTCGGAGAGGTTCACGGCGCGCAGCACTCCGATGCACTCCTCGTCGGTCGCATCCGGAGCGGCCAGTGTCAGGTTGTCGCGGATGGACCCGGCCAGGGCCGGCGCATCCTGCTCGACGTAGCCGATCTGCGCGCGCAGCTGGCCGCGGTCGATGGAGCGCACGTCGAGCCCGCCCATCCTGACCTCGCCGGCGCTGGCGTCGTAGAAGCGCTCGATGAGTGCGAGGATCGTCGACTTGCCTGCGCCGGACGGACCGACGAGCGCGGTGCGGCGTCCCCGCGGCACGGAGAAGGACGCCCCGTCGAGGACGGCCGGGCGGACTCCGGCCGGAGCGTCCCCGAGGTCGCTCGCCACGGCATCCGCTGCCGTCCGCTCGGCGTCGTCGACGATCTCCTCGAGCGCGGCGACGGGGTTGCCGCGGTGGTCGACCGGTGCGGAAGGCTCCACCACCGTCGGCGCCACGGGGTAGGAGAACGACACGTCGATGAACTCGATGGCCGGGGCCTCGGGATGCAGTGTCTCGTTCGCCGGCCCGATCATGATGGCGAGCGGGGCGATGTCGCGGTCGTTCTGGTCCTCGGACGGGAGGTCGATGACCTCCTGGATGCGGCCGAGCGCCCCGAGGGCGGCGTTCACCGAGGTGAGGGCGCCGAAGCCCTGCCCGAGCGGCGAGATGAGCATGAAGAGCAGCATGATGAACGCCACGAGGCTGCCGATGGTGATGTCGCCTGCCGCCACGCGGAAGCCGCCGAGCCCGAGCACGACGAGGAGGGAGACCTGCAGGGCGATGCCGGCGACCGGCACCACGAGGGCGGAGATCCTCGCCACCTTGACGCCGGCGTCGTAGGCTCCGACGGCGTGGGCCTCCACGGTCGCGATCTCGCGCTCGGTGGCACCGGATGCCCGCACGGTGCGGACGGCGCTGATGCTGCGCTCGACTCCCGAGGCGAGGTCGCCGACCTTGGACTGGGTGGCGTGGCTCGCCTCCCGGATGCGCCGGGAGAGCAGCACGACGACGACGACGGAGACGGCGATGACCAGCACCGTCGCACCGAGCAGCACGGGGTCGATGACGAGCATCGCGATGAGCGCTCCGACGAACAGCAGCGCTCCGCCGATGCTGTCGACGAGGCCCTGGGTCAGGACGGCGCGGAGGAGCGTGGTGTCGCTGCCGACGCGGGACACGAGGTCGCCGGTGCGCCTGCGGTCGAACTCCGCGATGGGCAGGTGCAGCATCCGAGCGACGAGGTGGCGCCGGCTCGAGAGCACGACGGCCTCGCCCGTGCGCTGGAGCAGGTAGTGCTGGTAGCCGCTGATGACGGCGGCGATCACGACGAGGGCGACCAGCAGGGCCACGAGGTTGCCCAGGTCGTCGCCGTCCTGCACCTTCGTGATGAGCTGGCTCACCAGGAGCGGCTGGGCGAGACTCGCCCCGGCGCCCAGGATGCTCAGCACGATCACGACCGCGAGCACCGTCTTGTGCTCGAGGAGGTAGGGGAGCAGCTGGGAGAAGGTGGCCCGCGGGCCGTCCTGCTTCGTCCTGCGGCCGCGCGTGCGCGTGGAGGTGTCGCTCATGATGTCTCTCTGATCGGATGCGGCGGACGGAAGCCCGGTGCCGCTCGTGTCGACGGGGCTCAGCCGCGTCCGTACTTCTTGTGCACCGCCTGCTTGCTCACCTCGAGGGCGAGGGCGATGAGCTGCCAGCTGGCACCGCGGGCGCGGGCGCGGCGCACCGCGACGGCCTCGACCCGATCGAGCTCCCGGTGCAGGCGATGGATGGCCCTGAGTGCGTCGATGGGGTCGTCTCCACCGGCGCTGGCTGCGAGGGTGTGGATGGTGGTGACGTCCATGGGGTCAACCGTAGTTGACGATTCGGCGGGAGTCAACTCACGTTGACTTTCCGGCTCCGTGATCCCCATGCCTCCATTCTCCCCCCACGCCCGGTCGTGTCGGACGGGTTCGCTAGGTTGGTCTGGTGCCAGCGCCCGTCATCGTCGCCCGTGATCTCGTCAAGAAGTACAAGGACTTCGCCGCCGTCGACGGCATCTCCTTCGAGGTCGCGCCCGGGGAGTCGTTCGGCCTGCTCGGCCCGAACGGCGCAGGCAAGTCGACGACCGTCAAGATGCTGACCACGCTGCTGACGATCACGTCCGGGAGCGCGGCCGTCGCGGGCGCGGACGTCGCCGGCAACCCCGACGCGGTACGCAATCGGATCGGCGTCGCGCTGCAGGAGGCCGGGCTGGACCCGCGCCAGAACGGCCGCGAGCTGCTGATCCTCCAGGCTCGCCTGTTCGGGCTCACGGCGGCGCAGGCGGCCGAGCGCGCGAGCGAGCTGCTCGCGCTCGTCGAGCTCGAGGACGCGGCGGACCGCCGCATCAAGACCTACTCGGGCGGCATGAAGCGGCGGCTGGACCTCGCGTCCGCGCTCGTGCACCGGCCGGACGTGCTGTTCCTCGACGAGCCGACGACCGGGCTGGACCCGTCGAGCCGGCTCACGGTCTGGGACGAGGTGCGGCGGATCAACGAGCAGGGCACGACCGTGTTCCTGACCACGCAGTACCTCGAGGAGGCCGACGCGCTGTGCGACCGGCTGGCGATCATCGACGGCGGCCGGATCGTGCGCGAGGGCACGCCGGCGAGCCTGAAGGCCGAGCTGCGCGAGCGCGACGGCCTGGACCGCGATCCCTCCCTCGACGACGTGTTCCTGGATGCGACCGGCCGCTCGCGCAGCCGCGTCGCCGGCGACGTGCAGGAGGTGACGGCATGAGCGATGCCTGGGTGCTGGGCCAGCGCGCGCTGCGCGAGGGGTGGCGGACGCCCGACGCCCTGCTCCCCACGCTGTTCACCCCGCTGTTCTTCCTGGCCGTCAACGCCGGCCAGGCGGCGAAGATCTTCCCCGGCGACACCACCGACTTCCTCCACGGGCAGGGCTACGGGGCGTTCCAGCTCCCCGCCTCCCTGTTGCTGGCCGCGTCGTTCGGCACCGCCGCGCTGTTCATGGTCGAGGAGATCGAGGGCGGCTACTTCGACAAGCTCCGGGCGGCGCCGATCCCGCGATCGACGATCGTGCTCGGTCGCCTCGGCGCCGAGGGCGTGAAGGGTCTCGCCATCACCGCGGTGATGGTGCTCGTCGCCCT
>JBEVEO010000219.1:0-10086 GCA_040512695.1 Leifsonia sp.
CCTCGCGGCGTTTCTCCTTCCAGACGATCTCTCCGGGATCCTCGTTCGGTTTCACGATCGCACCACGCGTGTACTTGAACTTGCCGTCGAACTCCTGGATCTTCCGGATGCCGTCGAGGTAGAAGTCGACCTCGGCCACGCGCCCGAGCACCTCTGGGAAGCGGACCTGAAGCTCCGGGATGACGAAGTTCGCCTGCCGCATCCTCACCCGGCTGAGCGATTCGCCGGGGCTGCCGGATCGCGCATCCGCGAAACGGATGACGGCCTCCGCCCGAGCCCGGTGGAACGGAGGGTCGACGGCATCGAGCTCGTTGAGCAGCACGTCGGCCGAGAGCGGTACGAACGGGGCACCGCGGAGGGCCTGCGGATCTCGCCACGCACGACGATGGCGCTCGGCTTCGCGCCGAAGCGCAGCGTCGATGGCCGCCACGGAGCGTTCCGGTGACTCGGTGACAGCCACGTCGACGAGCGCGCGGGCGAGCGACACGACCGCCACCCCGTCGATGACCTCCACCGATGGGGTGCGTCCCGCCCGATGCGTCGTGATGTAGCGGGCCTTGCTTCCACCGCTGGCTTGCGGATCGCAGGTGTGCACGGTGGTCGGCCAGTCGCCGATGGTCGGTAGCCCGTGCATGGCGACGGCCGACAGGTGGGAGACGGTCAGCCCGTGAGGCGAGCTCGCATCCGTGGCGCGGATCAGCATGCGATAGCGACCGTCCCTGCCCTCCGCGGCCCAGTTGGCGCTGGTCGCGTACCAGCCACGCCGAACACGGACGAGTTCAGCCGCGGCGATCAGCCGATCGATGCCCCTCGCGTCGAATCCGGTTGCATGCAAGCGCTGGCTGCTGATGAGGCCGTCCTCGAGAGACGACAGGAACTCCAACTCCTCGCGCATCCGCCCATGTTCGCCGAACGGCGCCCGTGCCGGGGCGGTTCCTGGGCGATCGGGGATGGCGCGAGGAGGGTTGACGCTGTGCAGAAGGAGCACTGCCCAGTACCGAGCGGAGTTTGAATGCTCCGGCGGAGGCCCGAACGTCCGCCAGAGCACGCAACGCCCGCCGGGTCCGCCTGGGCTCCGCGGGGCGGCGGGGGGCGGGGGCGGGGGCGGGGGCGCGTCAGGCGCGGGGCGCCGCCGTCGACGCCCGCAGCACGAGCGACGGCACCCGCCGTGGACCGTCGGCGGCCTGCTCGTCGCGGAGCACGTCGAGCACCGCGGCCATGATGTCGCGGCCCAGGCCGTCGAAGTCCTGTCGCATCGTCGAGAGCGGCGGAGCGAAGAACGCGGCCTCGGGGATGTCGTCGAAGCCGATCACGCTCACGTCCTCGGGCACCCGCCTGCCCGCGGCGACGAGCGCGTGGATGAGGCCGAGGGCCATCTGGTCGTTGCCGGCGAAGACGGCCGTGGCGTCGGCATCCGTCGCCAGCACCGCACCGAGCGCGTTGCCGCTCTCGGGCTGCCAGTCGCCGATGAGCGGCTCGCGCGCGACGAGGCCGTTCTCGGCGAGCACGTCGCGCCAGCCGCGCAGGCGCTCGGCGGCGTCCATCGAATCGAGCGGGCCGGCCAGATGACGGATCTCGCGGTGCCCGAGCGAGATGAGATGCTCCACCGCAGACCGCGCTCCGGCGTACTGGTCGATCGAGACGCGGTGCGAGCCAGGACCGTTCTCCTCGGACGCGACGGCCACGAGCGGCACCCCGAGCTCGAGGCCCTGCACGGCCTCGATCGCCCTGCGCTCGGCCGCGATGAGCACGATCGCCTCCACGTTCTGGCGCAGCAGCATCTCGACCGCGCCGCGCAGCAGGGTGGCATCCGAGTCGATCATGCTCGCCATGCTCACCGCGTAGCGCGCCTCGCGGGCGGCCTCGTTGAAGTTGAGGGCGGCGGATGACGGCCCGTAGTCCGGCCTGCCCGCGGTGATGAGCCCGAGCGTGCGCGAGCGCCGCGTGACCAGCGCGCGGGCCGCGGGCGACGGCACGTAGCGCAGCTGCTTGATGGCCTGCTCCACCCGCTGCCGCGTGGCCGGGCGCACGTTCGGCAGGTCGTTGAGCACACGAGACACGGTCTGGTGCGACACACCGGCCAGGCGCGCGACATCGAAGATGTTCGCGACGCGCGCCTTGTCGTCGTCGTTACTCACCAGCTCCGTCGGCTCCCACCTGGCGCTCGTCGCGCTCGTCTCGTTCTGCTCATTATCGTGCCCTGCGGATGCTCGGGCCGCCGCCGCCACGAGCGCGGCTCGAGTGGTGACGTGCCTGCCTGCGCACCCCCGTGTCGCCGCGTGCCACCATCACCGCCGCCTCGCCGACCCGGCGGACGCTGAGTGCTCGGGCGGAGGATGCTGCATCCGCCGAAGCGCAGAGCATCCGCAGAGCCCGCCCGAGCCGTCCGACCAGCCCCCGTCCGCCCTGCCGAGCCCGCCCGGCCCGCGCCCCGCAGCCGCGCCGCCATCACCGCCGCCTCGCGGTCAGCACCTTCTGCAGGATGATGAACACGAGCAGCAGGGCGCCGATGAAGATGCGGGTCCACCACGACGACAGCGTTCCCTCGAACGTGATGATGGTCTGGATCACGCCGAGCACGAGCACGCCGAGCACCGATCCGAGCACGAAGCCGTAGCCGCCCGTGAGCAGGGTGCCGCCGATCACCACGGCGGCGATCGCATCGAGCTCGGTGCCGATCGCCGTGAGCGAGTAGCCCGACAGCGTGTAGAAGGTGTAGATGATGCCGGCCAGGCCGGAGCAGAACCCGCTGATCACGTAGACGAGCACCTTGGTGCGCGCGACGGGCAGGCCCATGAGCACGCCGGACTGCTCGCTGCCGCCGATGGCGTACACCGTGCGGCCGAGGCGGGAGTACTGCAGCACGATGACCGCAGCCACGATCACCACGATGGCGATCACGACGCTCGGCGACATCGAGACGCGGCCGCCGAGCGGGATCTTCGCCTGGGCGAGCGCCACGAAGAACGGGTCGGTGATCGAGATGGAGTCCTTGCTGATCACGTAGCAGAGCCCGCGGGCCAGGAACATCGCCGCGAGCGTGGCGATGAACGGCTGCACCTTGAAGACGTGGATCATCAGCCCGACGAGCAGCCCGAGCACCGACGTGAGCACGAGGATGAGCGGGATCACGACGCCGGGCGCCCACCCGGCCTGCAGCAGCGACGCCGTGATGATGCCCGACAGCGCGAGCACGGCGCCCACCGACAGGTCGATGCCGCCGGTGAGGATGACGAACGTCATGCCGACGGCGAGCACGAGCAGGTAGGCGTTGTCGACGAACAGGTTGATGATGACCTGCGCCGAGAAGAAGCCGCGGTAGCGCGTGCCGCCGATGATGAACACCAGGATGAGCAGGAACGCCGTGACGAGCACGGGCCCGTACTTGGGGCTGCGCAGCGCGTCGCGCACGGAGCCGGCCGCTCTCACGACGGGGTTGACGGCTGTGGTCGGAACGGAGCTCATGATGCGGCCGCCCCCTTTCCGGCACGGATGGCGAGGGTTCTGCGCCACGACGCGAAGGCCGCGCTCGTGGCGGGTGACTGCAGCAGGCACACCGCGGTGACGACGGCGGCCTTGAACACCATCGTCGCGATCGGCGGGATGCCGACCGTGTAGACGGTGGTGACGAGGGTCTGGATCACGAGGGCGCCGACGAGCGTTCCGGTGAGCGAGTAGCGCCCGCCGGCGAGCGACGTGCCGCCGATGACGACGGCGAGGATGGCGTCGAGCTCGATGAACAGGCCGGTGTTGTTCGCATCCGCCGCCGTCTGGTTCGACGTGAGGATGAGGCCCGCGATGCCGGCCGAGAAGGCGCAGAACGCGTACACGGAGAACAGCAGGCCGCGCGAACGCACGCCGGCCTGGCGGCTGGCCTCGGGGTTGATGCCCACCGATTCGATGAGCAGGCCGAGGGCCGAGCGCCGGGTGATGATGGCCGCGAAGGCGAAGATCGCGGCGGCGATGATCACCGCGACGGGAAGGCCGAGCAGCGATCCCGACCCGATCGACTTGAACGGAGCGCTGTTGACCGTGATGATCTGGCCCTCGGTGATGAGCATGGCGATGCCGCGCCCGGCGGTCATGAGGATCAGGGTCGCGATGATGGGCTGGATGCCGAGCACCGCGATGAGGAAGCCGTTCCACATCCCGAGCACCAGGCTGATCGCGAGCGAGACGGCCACGGCGACGGCGACCACGCCGGGGCTGCCCGGATCGGGCGAGCCGAGGATGATCGCGGCGGCGACCGCGCCCGAGATGGCGCAGACCGCCCCGACCGAGAGGTCGATGCCGCGGGTGGCGATCACGAGCGTCATGCCCACGGCGATGATGAGCGTCGGCGCACCGTTCCGCAGGATGTCGATGAGGCTGCCGAACAGGTGGCCGTTCTTGATCGTGATGGTGAAGAAGCCGGGGAAGGCGATCAGGTTGATCACGAGCAGCACGACGAGGAGCACGACCGGCCAGAACAGGCGGCTTCCGGCGAAGCGGGCGAGCAGGGCGGTCATGATTCGTCTCCAGTTGCGACGGCGCCTTCGGCGATGAGGGAGAGCAGCGAGTCGACGGTGAGGTCGTCGTTCTCGAGGTCGGCGACCATGCGGCGGTCGCGCATGACCGCGATGCGGTGGCTGAGTCGCAGCACCTCCTCGAGCTCGGCCGAGATGAACACGACCGACAGGCCGTTCTCGGCGAGGTTCACGACGAGCTTCTGGATCTCGGCCTTGGCACCGACGTCGATGCCGCGGGTCGGCTCGTCGAGGATGAGCAGGCGCGGCGCCACGGCGAGCCAGCGGGCGAGCAGCACCTTCTGCTGGTTGCCGCCGGAGAGGTTGCGCACGAGCGCATCCGGATTCGCGGGACGGATGTTGAACGCGTCGATGTAGCTCTGCGTCAGCTCGTCCTGCCGGCGCTTCGGGATGGGCCGCGCCCAGCCGCGATCGGCCTGGAGCGCGAGGATGATGTTGTCGCGCACGGTGAGCTCGTCGACGATGCCCTCCGAACGACGGTTCTCCGAGGAGTACGCGACGCGCTTCGACAGCGCCTGGCGCGGGGTGCGGAACCGGGTGGGCGTTCCGCCGATGCGCAGTTCGCCGGAGTCGGCACGGTCGATGCCCGACAGGATGCGGGCGAGCTCCGTGCGGCCCGATCCGAGCAGGCCGGCCAGGCCGACCACCTCGCCCTCGTGCACGGACAGGTCGATGGGGGCGATGGCGCCCTTGCGGCCGAGGCCGATCGCCTGGATGAACGGCACCTCGGCCTGGTCGCCCGACGTGGACTCCCGTGCCTTCTTCTCGAGGTCGTCGAGCACGGTGAGCTCCTTGCCGATCATCTTCTGCACGAGCTCGATGCGCAGGATCTCGCCCGTCTCGTACTCGCCGACGAGCGCGCCGTTGCGGAGCACCGTGAGGCGGTCGGAGATCTCGTAGACCTGGTCGAGGAAGTGCGAGACGAAGAGGATGGCGACGCCCTCGTCCTTGAGCGCCCGGATCACCCGGAACAGCTCGGCCACCTCGTCGGCGTCGAGGCTCGATGTCGGCTCGTCGAGGATGAGCACCTTGGCGTCGATGTTGATGGCCCGCGCGATCGCGACGAGCTGCTGCACGGCGAGCGAGTGGTCGCCGAGGAGCGATCCGGGGTCGATGTCGAGGTGGAGGCCCTCGAGCAGCTCCCTCGCCTGCTGGCGCATGGCGCGCCAGTGGATGCCGCCGAAGCGGCGGGGTTCGCGGCCGAGCATGATGTTCTCGGCGACGGTGAGGTTCGTGAGGAGGTTGACCTCCTGGTAGACCGTGCTGATGCCGGCCTCCTGCGCCTGGGCGGGCGTCGCGAAGGCGACGTCGGTTCCGCCGAGCGTGATGGTGCCGGAGTCGACGGAGTAGACGCCGGTGAGAGCCTTGATGAGCGTGGACTTGCCTGCGCCGTTCTCGCCCATGAGCGAGTGCACCTCACCGGGGAACATCCGGAAGGTCACGCCGTCGAGCGCCTTGACGCCGGGGAACGAGATCGAGATGTCGCGCATCTCGACGACCGGGGCCGGCAGCTGCGCGACCGGGATGGTCTCCGGGATGGGATCTGGCATGCTGTTCTCTCCTCATCGAGGGCGGGTTCCGCCGCTGTCGCCGCGCTGCGCGCCGCTGTCGTTCGAGTGTGGTGGGTGCGCGGCATGGACACCGCGCACCCACCGTGGGCGTGTCGCCCGGGCGGCAGCTCTCGCCGCCGGTCGCGGGGAGAGACGGATGCCGACCGCCCATGCGGCCGGCCGGCATCCGCTCGCCCGATCAGACCGATCCGACGGTGCCGATCAGTACTTGCGGTCGGGCAGGGCCTCGATGGCCTGCTCCTGGGTGAAGGTCGTCTCATCGGTGATGATGCGCTTCTCGACCGTGCCGCCGTCGTTGAGCGTCTTGATGACGTCGACGAGCTGCGCTCCGAGCAGGGGCGAGCACTCCACGATGAAGTTGATCTTGCCGTCCGCGAGGGCCTGCATGCCATCGTGCACGGCATCGATCGTGACGATCTTGATGTCCTTGCCGGGAACGAGGCCGGCGGCCTCGACCGCCTCGATGGCGCCCAGGCCCATGTCGTCGTTGTGCGCGTAGATCAGGTCGACGTCGGGGTTGCTCTTCAGCAGCGCCTCGGTGACCTGCTTGCCGCCGGCACGGGTGAAGTCGCCGGTCTGGCTCGCGACGACCTTCAGGTTGGGGTTCTGCCGGATGGTGTCGGCGAAGCCCTCTGCGCGGTCGATCGCCGGCGCGGAGCCGGTCGTGCCCTCGAGCTGGATGATGTTGACGGGCTCCGTGGAGTCCTTGTACTCGTCGAGGACCCAGGCGCCTGCCTTCTGGCCTTCCTTCACGAAGTCGGAGCCGAGGAACGTCTCGTAGAGCGAGGTGTCCTCGGAGTCGACCGCGCGGTCGGTCAGCACGACGGGGATGCCGGCGTCCTTGGCCTCCTGGAGCACGGCGTCCCATCCGGTCTCGACGACCGGCGAGAAGGCGATGTAGTCGACCTGCTGCTGGATGTAGGAGCGGATCGCCTTGATCTGGTTCTCCTGCTTCTGCTGCGCGTCGGAGAACTTGAGCTCGATGCCCTCCTCCTTGAACGTGTCCTGGATGTCCTTCGTGTTCGCGGTGCGCCATCCGCTCTCGGCACCCACCTGGGCGAACCCGACGACGAGGTCGCCGATGTCCTTGGGGCCGGATGCCTCGCCGCCACCGCCGCCGCCGTCTGCGCAGCCTGCGAGCGCGAGGAGCAGTGCTCCGGCCGCCGCCAATCCGATGATCTTCTTCATCTCGACTAAACCTCCTTGTTCAGTGTCCCGGCGGGGAACGTGCTGCGATTCTCGGTGCCGGGCGGCCAGGCCATTCTGGTCGTGCTCGAAATGTTAGCGATCACATGTGAGGGTTCACAATAGGCAGTTTCGGCGATTCGCCGCGTTGTTCCGGGGTTGTTATCGATCCGTTGCAATTCCGAATGTGAGCGCTCATATTGTTCGGCGCCATTGGCGTCGGAGCGCACATGGCCCACCGTGGCTGCGCGGGCGCGCCGGGCACCCCGAGCCCTGGGACGGAGGGTGGCCCGTGGGACGGACGGTGGGCCGTCGGCGGCGCTCGGACGACCGCCCCGACCACGCCCGCTGCGCGTAGGCTGACGACATGTCCGACGTGTCCCGGTACCTGCCGCTGAGCCAGCGGCCACGGCACGACGAGTCCGGGGTCTCATCGCACTGGGACGCCGAGGTGGCCGCCGTGCTCGGCTCACTCGTCGCCGGACTGCGCGCACAGCCGACGGAGGCCTGGCAGGTCTCGACCCTGCATCGTGGCTGGACCGTGCACATGTCCGCCGCCTTCCTCGCCCAGCAGCTGACGACGCCGATCCTGCAGCGCCTCACGTCCGCAGCCTTCGGCATCGCCGAGCACGTCTTCAGCCGCTCGGCAGCCGAGAAGGCGACCGCGGAGAAGGCCGCAGCCGCCCTCTCGACGGCTGAGGTGCTCGCCATCCTCGGCGGCGTCGTCGAGGCGACCGCCGCGCGCACCCGACGCAGCGGCATCCGCGACCTCGAGGCCGCCGTCGTCGGAGGACTCGACATCGCGATCCCCCTCGGGCTCGACCTCGCCCTGCCGGCCTCGGCATCCGGAGCCGTCGCCCTCCGCCGCGCCCTGGCGGCCCCCGTCGAGATCAAGGCCGTCATCCGCGGTCGCTCGCTGCGGGCGACGGATGCGGACTGGGGCTTCGGTCGCGGACCGGAGCTCGTCGACACCGCGGTGGGCATGCTGCTCTTCCTCTACGAGCGCAGCGACGTGCCGCCGCATCCGGCGGGCGCGGCCGACGGTCGCCCCGGCCACGCCTCCGGCAAGGCCGACACCGACGCCGGCACCGGCACCGGCACCGAGCCGGGCAGGACCTCCGGCACCGCGCCGGACACGGACGACTGACCGCCCCGGACGATCAGGCCGGCGCCGTACTGCCGCGCACCACGAGCTGCGGCAGGCGGGCGATGCGATCGGGCGCGTGCTCCTCGTCGCCCATGACGTCGAGCACGGTGGCCATGATGTCGCGACCCAGTCCGTCGAAGTCCTGGCGCATGGTCGTGAGCGGCGGGGCGAAGTGCGCGGCCTCTGGAATGTCGTCGAAGCCGATCACGCTCACGTCCTCCGGCACCCGGATGCCGGCGTCGCGGAACGCGTGCAGCACCCCGAGCGCCATCTGATCGTTGGCGACGAACACGGCCGTGAAGTCGCGCTCGCGGGCGAGGATGCGGCCGGCCTCGTAGCCGGACTCCGAGGTCCAGGTCCCGACGAGGGGCTCGGAGAGAGGGAGCCCATTGGCCTGGAGCGTCTCGCGCCAGGCGCGCAGACGCTCGCCGGCATCCATGGCGTCGGCGAGGCCCGCGACGTGACGGATGCGCCGGTGCCCGAGCGCGATGAGGTGCTCGACCGCGATGCGGGCGCCGTCGAACTGGTCCATGGCCACCTGGTGCAGGCCGTCGACCGGTTCCGAGGCGAAGGCCACGAACGGCACGTCGAGCCGGATGCTGCGGGTCGCCTCGATCGCGGCCCGCTCCCCCGAGATCAGCACGATCGCCGAGACGTTGTGCCGCACCATCATGGCGACGGCGTTGCGCAGCGACTGGGCGTCGACCTCGCGCATGCTCGCCTGGGTGACGGTGAAGTCGGCGGCCCTGGCGGCCTCGTTGAAGCCGAGGGCGGCGTTCGACGGTCCGTAGTCGGGCCGGCCGGCCGTGATCAGACCGATGGTCTGCGATCGCCGGGAGGCCAAGGTGCGTGCCGCGGGCGACGGCGTGTAGGCGAGTTCGGCCATGGCCGCCTCGACCCGCACCCGCGTCGACGCTCGCACCCCGGGGAGATCGTTGAGCACCCGCGACACGGTCTGGTGCGAGACGCCGGCGAGCTTCGCCACGTCGAACATGGTGGCGACCCGAGCGGGCTCGTCGGTCGCCTCCGGCAACGTCCCGTCGCCGGGCGACGGCGACGCGGGGGCAGGCGTGCTGCCGACGCGTGTGCGCGCATCCGTCATCGCGATCCCCCTTTCATCGGCGAACGGGGCCCCGTCAGGCGGGGCAATGTGAGAACTGATCAGGTGGACAGCGGCGGCCGGCGCATGCCGGCCACCGCCCCTCCCACCACCACAGAGGGAGTCAGTTGCCGCCGGAGCGTCGCTTGTTGTACACGTCGAAGGCGACGGCGAACAGCAGCACGAGGCCCTTCACGGCCTGCTGCCACTCGATGCCGATGCCCATGATCGACATTCCGTTGTTCAGCACGCCGATGATCAGACCACCGATGATGGCGCCGCCGATCGTGCCGACGCCGCCCTGCACGGCTGCGCCGCCGATGAACGCGGCCGAGATCGCCTCGAGCTCGAATCCGTCACCGGCCTTCGGGCCTGCCAGGTTGAGGCGGGCCGTGAAGATGAGTCCGGCGAGTGCCGCGAGGAAGCCCATGTTGACGAACAGCCAGAAGTCCACGCGACGGGTCTTGATGCCCGAGAGCTCCGCCGCGTGGCGGTTGCCGCCGATCGCGTAGATGTGACGGCCGAAGACCGAGCGGTTCATGATGATGCCGTAGACCA
>JBEVEO010000223.1:0-5334 GCA_040512695.1 Leifsonia sp.
GCGGCGGCGGCGGCGGCCGCACCGGCACCCGCGGCTGCTGCCCCCGCCGCGCCCGCCGCGCCGAAGTTGGAGGTGTCGCCTCTGCGCGGGACCACCCAGCCCATGTCGCGTCTGCGCAAGGTGCTCGCCGAGCGCGCCGTCGCGTCCATGCAGGCCACCGCCCAGCTCACGACGGTTGTCGAGGTGGATGTCACGAAGCTCGCGAACTTCCGCGACCGCGTCAAGAACGACTTCCTGGCCAAGACCGGCGACAAGCTGTCGTTCCTTCCGTTCTTCGCCCTTGCCGCCGCCGAAGCGCTGCAGGCCTACCCGGTCATCAATGCCACCGTCGACGGCACCGACATCGTGTACCCCGCGAGCGAGAACCTCTCGATCGCCGTCGACACCGAGCGTGGACTTCTCACGCCCGTGCTGCGGGATGCCGCGTCCAAGAACCTCGCGCAGATCGCGCACGAGATCGCGGATCTCGCCGCACGCACGCGCGACAACAAGCTGAAGCCCGATGAGCTCGCCGGAGGGACCTTCACGCTCACCAACACGGGGTCGCGTGGCGCGCTGTTCGATACCCCCGTGGTCTTCCTGCCGCAGTCGGCCATCCTCGGCACCGGCATCGTCGTCAAGGAGCCCACCGTGGTGAGCCAGGACGGCGTGGACGCCATCGCCATCCGCTCGATCGTCTACCTCGCCCTGTCGTACGACCACCGCATCGTCGATGGCGCGGATGCCGCTCGCTACCTCACCGCGGTCAAGAGCCGCCTCGAGGCCGGCGACTTCGAGGGCGACCTCGGCATCTGAGGCTCAGCCCTCGAACACCTCGCGCAGACGCCATCCGGCCTCGCCCTTCATCAGGAGGAGCGGGGCCGGTGGCGTTTCGGCACCCGCCTCGTCGGACACCAGCACGATCGCAGCGTCGCCGACGCGTTCGACGAGGGTGATCGTCGACGGAACGGGGATGGCCGGCGGATCCGAACCGTTCCGCAGAGCCGCGGCGTCGGCATCCGTCATCGGTGACCCGATCTCGTCGACCAGGTGCAGGCAGTCCGCCGATCCACGACGGAGGCACGTCTCCCGGGCGACGATGAGGGACAGGGCCGCGGCCACCGGATCGTCACCGGACACCGCTGCGTCGGGTGCCGCCGTGGTCGACGGCTCCTCGGCTCTCGCCGCGGACGGCGCCGGCCCGACGTCCGACTCGGCTGCCCTCTGTTGCCCGTCGTCCGCGCCGTCCCCGCCGTCGGCCGACGGGAGCAGGAGCATGACCGCGCCCACGATCACGGTCGCGACTCCCAGCGCTGCGACCGTCGCCACCCGATGGCGGCTGATGACCGTTCGCAGGCCGTCGAGCGCCCGGGAGCGCCACGGCAGGTCGGCGAGACCGGCGATGCGCGCCCCGATCGAGACGCGACCATCGCCGGTCGCGGCGCTGTCACCGGTCTCGACGGCTGAGGAGACCGCTGGGAACGGCGCTTCCCGGCCGCCGGCGGGGAAGCCGGCTCGGCCGGCCATGGCGTCCGACGACGGACGGCCGACTGCGCCCCGCACGGCGTCCGGGTCCAGCACGAGGGGACATGGTGCCGCCCAGGCGAACAGCCGCGCCTCAAGATCGGGCAGCGGGTCGGCCAGCACCGCGGCGCCGGCAGCGGTGTCGAGGAGGGCGGCGAACCCCGGGTCGTCCAGCCCGGCGAGGTCGAAGCAGGCGGAGACCATCCTGCCCAGCACGGCGTAGTCGGCGCGCACCCGCTCGGCCGCCGCACGAGGACCCGCTCCCGGTTCGTCGAGTCTGATGGCGCCGGCGAACGACGTCACGACCGGCCTCCCCTGCGCGGTGAGCCGTACCGCGCCGGGTGTCAGGTCGCCCAGCGCCCAGCGGGCGGCGTGCAGACTCGACAGTGTGGCGACCAGCGGCGCGATCACGGTGACGAGCTCGCCGGTCGTGGGATCCCGCGTGCCGGCCAGCCATTGCGACAGCAGCGGGCCGTGCAGGCGCTCCAGCACGAGGCAGACGGACCCGTCCGCGGCGGATGCGATGTCGATGAGAGCCGGGATGCACGGCGCGCGCACAGCCGAGAGGATGGCGATCTCCGCGGAGGCCGCTCCGGCCCTCTCCCTCGCGAACACCTTGATGGCGACGCCGCGCCTGCCCGCGTCGGGCGACGTCCCGTGCCCGAGGTGCACGGTGGCCCGGCGTCCTCGGCCGAGAGTCCGGATGATGCGGTAACCGGCGAGCGAGCTCCCGTTTCCTGCCGTCATGACGCCCACCGTGACGCACCCGCCGGTCCGCCGCTGCGGGGGCCGTGAGACCGTGCACGCTGCTCCGGGGCCGCGTCACGGGGAGGAGCCGCCGGCCGCATAGACTGGGCCCATGCTCGACGTTATCGTCGCGGGGCTAAGCGCCAACTCCGTGCCGTATCTCGAGGGTCTCGACCTTCAGCGCGCCATCCATCGTGACGTCGTCGCGGGCACCCGCCCCGACACCGTCCTCCTCCTCGAACACGACCCGGTGTACACCGCCGGCAAGCGGACGGCCCCCGACGAGAGACCCGTGGACGGAACCCCCGTCATCGACGTCGATCGCGGAGGGAAGATCACCTGGCACGGCCCGGGGCAGCTGGTCGGCTATCCCATCCTCCGGCTCGACGAACCCGTCGACGTCGTGGCCTACGTCCGCCGCCTCGAGCAGCTGCTCATCGACGTGCTCTCCGACGTCGGGATCAGCGGGGTGCAGGTCCCCGGCCGCTCCGGGGTGTGGATCGATCGCGGCTTCACGCAGGACAAGATCGCGGCCATCGGCATCCGGGTCGCCGACGGCGTGACGATGCACGGCTTCGCCCTCAACGCCAGCAACGACCTCGCTCCGTACGGGCGCATCGTCGCCTGCGGCATCCGGGATGCGGGAGTGACCACCATCTCGAAGGAGCTCGGGCGTATCGTGACGCCGACCGACCTCGTGCCCGTTGTGGAGAGCCGTCTGCTGGCGAATCGGGCGGTGGCCGCGTGAGCGCCGCGCCCGACGGCCGCCGGATGCTGCGCCTCGAGGTCCGGAACGCGGAGACCCCCATCGAGCGCAAGCCGGAGTGGATCAAGACCAGGGCCAGGATGGGCCCCGAGTACCGCGAGCTGCAGAACCTGGTCAAGAGCGAGGAACTGCACACCGTCTGCCAGGAGGCAGGCTGCCCGAACATCTTCGAGTGCTGGGAGGACCGCGAGGCCACCTTCCTCATCGGAGGTTCGCAGTGCACCAGACGCTGCGACTTCTGCCAGATCGACACCGGCAAGCCGGCGGACTACGACACCGACGAGCCCCGGCGGGTGGCGGAGTCCGTCGTGAAGATGCGCCTCCGGTACGCGACGGTCACCGGCGTGGCCCGCGACGACCTTCCGGATGAAGGCTCGTGGCTCTACGCGGAGACCATCCGCGAGATCCACCGCCAGTCCCCGGGCACCGGCGTCGAGATCCTCGTCCCCGACTTCTCGGGCAACCCGGAGCACCTGGCCGAGGTCTTCAGCGCAGAACCCGAGGTCTTCGCCCACAACGTCGAGACCGTTCCGCGCATCTTCAAGCGCATCCGTCCGGCATTCCGCTACGACCGCTCCCTCGGTGTGCTGACGGCTGGACGCGACGCCGGCCTCATCACCAAGTCGAACCTGATCCTCGGGATGGGCGAGGAGCGGTCGGAGGTGAGCCAGGCCCTGCAGGACCTCCACGACGCAGGCACGGACATCATCACGCTGACGCAGTACCTCCGGCCGAGCCCTCGCCACCTGCCGGTCGCTCGCTGGGTGAGACCGGAGGAGTTCGTCGAGCTGTCGGAGGAGGCCAAGGCCATCGGCTTCCTCGGGGTCCTGTCCGGTCCGCTGGTGCGTTCGTCGTATCGCGCCGGGCGTCTCTGGGCGCAGTCGATGACGGCGAGCGGGCGGGTGGTTCCCGAGCACCTGGCGCACCTCGCGGACACCGAGAAGGGGTTCGCGCAGGCCGTCTCCTGATCGGTCACCGGAGCGCGCGCGACTCGGTATCCTTGACCCATGGCACGCAAGTCGGACACGACGTCCACTCCGAAGGAACCCGGCCGCTTCAAGCAGATGTGGCAGGTCTTCCAGATGACCCGCCGCTACGACTCGAATGCCGTCTGGCTCATGCTCCTCGGGTTCCTCGCGCCGGTCGTCGTCGGCCTCGGCCTCGCGCTCTGGCTCGGCGACGGAAACGGCTTCACGATCGCGCTCTGGATCATCGCCGGCGTGCTCGGCGGGCTCCTCATCGCGCTCGTCATCCTCGGCCGTCGCGCCGAGAAGGCCGCCTACTCGCAGATCGAAGGCCAGCCGGGTGCCGTCGGCGCCGTGCTGCGCAGCTCGCTGCGCCGCGGCTGGGTCGGCAGCGAGATCCCCGTCTCGGTCAACGGCAAGACCCAGGATGCCGTCTACCGCGCCGTCGGTCGCGGCGGCGTCGTCCTCATCAGCGAGGGACCCAAGAGCCGCACGCAGCGCATGCTCGACGACGAGAAGCGCAAGGTGGGCAAGGTCGTCCCGAACGTGCCCGTCTCGACCCTGTCCGTCGGCCCGGATGCGGATGCCGTGCCACTGCACAAGCTCTCCCGTGCGCTCGTGCGCATCAAGCCGAAGCTCACCAAGGCCGAGGTCATCGCCGTGAACAACCGGCTGACCTCGATGTCGAAGACCGGACTCCCGATCCCCAAGGGCATCGACCCGAACAAGGTGCGCGCGCAGCGTCGCGCCTGATCCGCCCGCGCCGTCTCAGGCGCGGATGAGGACCGTTCCGGCGATCTTGTCGTGGAATCCGCGCTGGTCGGAATCCCACACCAGCGCCGGCAGCACCAGGACCAGCAGCACCGAGCGGACGATCGGGCGCCACACGCCCACCCAGCCTCCGGCGATGGGGACGACGCGCATGCCGAACAGGCGATGACCGATGCTGCCGCCGATCGTCGGGATGAACACGACCTGCAGCACGAGGAAGATCAGCGGCGTCAGCCAGGTGTACGTGAACGACTCGTAACGCGCGAACAGCAGGGCGATGAGCATCGCGCTCCCCCAGTCCACGGCGATGGCACCGAGCCGGCGGCCGACGCGGCCGACGGAGCCGCGCCCCGTGCGCGGCAGCCCGAGCCGTTCCCCGGGGTATCCGCTCGGCGGGAGGTCTCCGAAGGTCCGTGGAGTCGGGGCGGATGCAGGCACCTCACGAGTCTACTGAGCCGCCCCGGGCGTAACATGCTCGAAACATTAGCGACACTGGAGGGAAACCGCCTCCCCATACCCTCGAACCAGTTGCGCTGTGCAGCCATCGGTTCCAGTCCCTAGGAGAAGTCCTACATGTTCAAA
>JBEVEO010000226.1:0-8760 GCA_040512695.1 Leifsonia sp.
CATCGCGTAGCCTTGAGCGCATGAGCGTATGGGATGGCCTCACCGGGCAGGCCGACGCCATCGCCCTGTTCCGGGCCGCGGCCGCGTCGGCCGCAGGTACCGCATCCGTACCGGCTTCGTCCGCCATGTCGCACGCCTGGCTCATCACCGGGCCTCCCGGGTCCGGGCGGTCCAACCTCGCCTACGCGTTCGCTGCCGCCCTGATCTCGGGCGATCCCGACGGCGACGCGGCAACCGCCAGCCAGGTCGCCGCCCGCAGTCATCCCGACCTCGCCGTGCTCAGCACGGAGGGGGTCTCGATCAAGGTCGATGACGTGCGCGGAATCGTGCGCTCCTCGGCGTACTCGCCGTCTGTCGGGCGCTACCGCGTGATGGTGATCGAGGACGCCGACCGGATGCCGGAGCGCACGTCGAACGTGCTGCTGAAGGCACTCGAGGAGCCGCCGGAGCGCACGGTCTGGATCCTCTGCGCGCCCAGCGAGGCGGACCTCATCCCCACGATCCGCTCGCGCGTGCGCAGCGTGAGGCTGCGGGTTCCGAGCGTCGAGGACGTCGCCGAGCTGCTCGTCGCGCGCGAGGGCGTCTCGCCCGAGATCGCGGAGCAGTCCGCGCGGTTGGCGCAGAGCCACATCGGCATGGCGCGACGGCTCGCCCTCAGCGCCGAGGCCCGCGAACGCCGTGACGAGACGCTCCTGGCCGTACTCGGGATCCGGTCGGTGTCCGGTGCCGTGCGCACTGCCGCCCGGCTGCTCGAGATCGCCGGGGACGATGCGAAGTCCATCACCCTCGAGCGCGATGCCGAGGAGCGCGAGAAGGCTCTGCACTCGCTCGGCGTCGAACCGGGGCAGACCGTTCCGCCCGCGCTGCGCTCGCAGATCAAGGCGCTTGAAGACGACCAGAAGCGTCGCGCGACGCGGAGCCTGCGCGACGGCATCGACCGCATCCTCGTCGACTTCTCGTCGCTGCACCGCGACGTCCTCATGATCCAGCTGGCGGCAGGGGGCACGATCATCAACCGCGAACTGCTGGCCCGGCTGGAGCGGGCCGCCGACGCGAGCTCGGCGGCCGAGACGCTCCGTTCCCTCGACGCCATCGCGGTCGCCCGTCGCAGGATCGAAGCCAACGTCGCCCCCCTGCTCGCGCTCGAGGCGATGCTCATGACCTTCCGCAGAGAGCGGGCGGCCGCGTGAACCCGCTCGCCCGTCGCTTCCTGGCCGCGGCCGCCGCGGTGGTCGTCGCCGTCTCTCTCGCCGGATGCGTCGCTCCGCCCGCGGTCTCGCACACGTCGACCCCCACCGGAGAGGCGGCCGATGCGGCGTTGCAGCCGTTCTACGGGCAGAGCCTCGTGTGGAGCGACTGCGGGGGCGGCATGCAGTGCACGACCGCGACGGTGCCCCTCGACTACCGGACGCCAGGCGACGGCGAGATCGAGCTCGCCCTGGTGCGTCACCCGGCGACCGGCGACCGCATCGGTTCGCTGCTGGTCAACCCGGGCGGGCCGGGCGGCTCCGGCTACGACTTCGTGAAGGACTCCCTCGACTTCGCCGTGAGCCCGACGCTCAAGGAGCGCTTCGACGTCGTCGGCTTCGACCCGCGCGGAGTCGGACGCTCGACGCCGGTGACGTGCTACGACCCCGCCGGCATGGACGAGTACCTGTTCGGCATCGTTCCCGGCGCCCGGGGGAGCGATCCGTGGATCGCCGCCAAGACCGAGAAGGCCACAGCCTTCGCGCAGTCCTGCGACGACGGCACCGGTCGGCTGCTCGACAACGTCGACACCGAGAGCGCCGCTCGCGATCTCGACGTGCTGCGGGCAGCGCTCGGCGACGAGACCCTGAACTACCTCGGCTACTCCTACGGCACCTACCTGGGCGCCGTGTACGCCGACCTCTTCCCCCAGAAGGCCGGACGACTGGTGCTCGACGGCGCGCTCGACCCGACCGCGAGCAACGCGGAGGTGAGCACGGAGCAGGCGCGCGGCTTCGAGAGCGCGTTGCGCGCATATCTCGCCGACTGCCTGGCCGGCTCGGACTGTCCGTTCGCCGGCAGCGTGGACGACGGGATGCAGACCGTCAAGGCCCTTCTCGCCTCCGTCGATGCGCGCCCCATCCGCGGCTCCGACGGGCGGATGCTGGGCGGCGACACGCTCAGCATGGCGATCATCTATCCGCTCTACTCGCCGGAGGGCTGGCCCGCGCTCAGCACCATGTTCGACTCGGTCATGAGCGGATCCGCCGACCAGGCGCTGTTCTTCGCCGACCAGTACTACGGGCGCCAGGAGGACGGCAGCTACGCCGACAACTCGACGGAGTCGTTCATGGCGGTCAACTGCATGGACTACAGCTACGACGCCGATCCGGCCGTCATGGCCGAACAGCAGGCGCAGATGACCGCGGCCGCCCCGGTGATCGGCCCGTACTTCGGCTACGGCGACATCTCGTGCGCGGTCTGGCCGTACACGACCCGTGCCGACCGGGACGAGATCCATGCCGCAGGGTCGCCGCCCATCGTCGTCGTCGGCACGACGAACGATCCGGCCACGCCGTACGTGTGGGCGCAGTCGCTCGCGAAGCAGCTCGACGACGGTCGGCTCGTGACCTACACGGGCGAGGGCCACACGGCGTACAACAAGTCCAACGCCTGCGTGAACGGCGCCGTCGACACCTTCCTCACCACCGGTAAGGCTCCGGACACCGATCCGCAATGCTGATCTGCGCTGGTCCGCGGATGACGCCGCCGCGGTGATCACCGGCAGACGGCCGGTCGCCGGTGGGCCGGTCTGCTCGTGTTCGAGAACGGCTTCCGGAGACGGTATGCTTTCCTACTGTGCCAATCGGCACTGCCCTCGGGCGGTGCGGAAAGCCACGCCGCCTTAGCTCAGTCGGTAGAGCATCTCACTCGTAATGAGAAGGTCGTCAGTTCGATTCTGACAGGCGGCTCCACACCGGGATCGACCGTTCTCGAAGATTCCTCACGTTGCATCGTCCCGTGGCCTAGCATGTGGCCATGAGTGCGCCCGAGCGCCATGATGTGAAGGCTGCGTCCGCTTCCCAGCGGCCCGTCGCATCCGGTTCGGAGCGCGAGCGCCCGGTTCGCGGTGACATCCAGGCGCTCCGGGCCATCGCGGTCGTGGCTGTCATGCTGTTCCACCTCTGGCCGGACCGGCTGACGGGCGGCTACGTCGGCGTCGACGTCTTCTTCGTCATCAGCGGATTCCTCATCACCTCGCACCTCGTGCGCGAGGCCGAGACCAGCGGGCGGATCCGCATCACCGTGTTCTGGGCCCGCCGGGCGCGTCGCCTGCTGCCTGCCGCGCTGCTGACCCTCGTCGTCACGGCGATCGGCGTCGTCGTCTGGGTGCCCCGCAGCCTGTGGAACGACTTCCTGCAGGAGATCCTGGCCTCGACGCTGTACGTCGAGAACTGGCTGCTGTCCTACAAGTCCGTCGACTACCTGGCCTCCAGCCTTCCGCCCTCGCCCGTGCAGCACTTCTGGACGCTCTCCGTCGAGGAGCAGTTCTACATCGCGCTGCCCATGGTGCTCGCGCTCGGCATCGTCGTGGCGACCGCGCGGTCGTGGCCGGCGCGACGGGTGCTGCTCATGATCATCGTGGCGGGCACCGCGGCGTCGTTCGCCTACTCGGCCTGGCTCACAGCACGCTCCGGCAGCCTGGCCTACTTCCCCACGACGACCCGAGCCTGGGAATTCGGGGCGGGAGCGCTCATCGGGTTCCTGGCGGTCCATCCGCCGCGGCGCTGGGCGAATGTGCTCACGGCGACGGGGATCGTCGCCATCTGCTTCGCCAGCATCTCCTTCAGCGCCTCCACGCCGTTCCCGGGCTGGGCGGCCCTCATCCCGGTCGGCGGGTCCATGCTGGTCATCTGGGCCGGCGCGAACTCGTTCGCGTCGCGGGTGGGCGATGCCGGCCCCGTGGCGTTCACGGGGCGCGTGTCGTACGGCATCTACCTCTGGCACTGGCCGCTCATCGTGCTCATCCCCTACGCCACCGGCGTCGCGAACGGCAACGTGATGAACCTCGCCATCATCGCGGCATCGCTCACCATCGCCTGGGCGTCGACGCGCTTCCTCGAGGATCCCGTGCGGTTCTCGCCCGCCCTGCTCGGCGGCCGTCGGCCGCGGACCGTCGCGATCGCCCTGGGGACGGCGATGGTGGTCGTGCTCATGGTGGCGGCGGCGCCGCTGCTCTGGAACAGGGTCGACCTGCAGCGGCAGGAGGCGCTCGACGCCGCGCTCCTCGCCGGAGACCCGGAATGCCTGGGTGCTGCCGTCATGATGACGCCGTCGGTGCCGTGCAGCAATCCCGCCCTGGACGGCGAGATCGTGCCGTTCCCCGCAGCCCGTGAGGCCGACGATTCGAACCGGGACGAGTGCTGGGCGAAGATGGGGCAGTCCGCCCTGCACCTGTGCAGCCTGGGCCCGTCATCCGGCTACTCGAAGCACATCATCGCGGTCGGCGATTCGCACAACAACACCCTCGTCGGGATGTACGAGAAGATCGCGGAGGAGAACGACTGGCGCATCGATGTCACCGGCCGCGGCGGGTGCTACTGGACGACGGCACGACAGGCGCGCGCGGTCTGGGACGTCGCGCCGTGCCGGGAGTGGAGGGACGAGTTGCAGGAGCTCCTCACCACCGAGCCGTTCGATGCGGTCATCACGACGCACTCGACCACCAACAACGACGTGATCGCCGAGCCGGGCGAGACCAGGCAGCAGAGCACCGTGAACGGGCTCGCCGAGGCGTGGGGGCCGGTCGCGGCGCGCGGCATCCCCATCGTGGCGATCGTGGACAATCCGCAGACCACCCGCGAGATGGGCTACTGCGTCGAACGTCTCGTCGACCGGTCCGACGACGTCGACGGCGCCTGCGCCCTGCCGCGGGCGGTCGCGCTGGAGGCCTTCGACGGCAGCGTCGAGGCGGCGGAGCGCACCCCGGGCAGTCACGTCATCGACATGACGAACCTGTACTGCACGGACGACGAGTGCCCGAGCATCATCGGGCACGTCCTCGTCTACCGCGACGAGACGCACGTCACCGCGACGTGGGCGGGCACCCTGGCCCCCTACGTCGCGGAGGAACTCGAACGACTTCTCACGGCACGTGACGGCGGCGGAGCGACAGGGGGTGGTGTCGACGCGACAGGTGACGGCGTCGACCACGCGGGTGCCCTACCCTCGAATCATGACTGATGGACTGCGCTGGGGCATCCTGGCAACCGGCGGCATCGCCCGCATGATGGTGAACGATCTCGTGCTGAACGGCTTCACGGTTCAGGCCGTCGGCTCGCGCTCGCAGGAGTCGGCCGACGCCTTCGCGACGGAGTTCGGCATCCCGAACGCCCACCCGAGCTACGAGGCGCTCGTGGCAGACCCCGAGGTCGACATCATCTACGTGTCGACGCCGCACCCGTTCCACGCCGAGCACGCCACCCTCGCCCTCGAGGCCGGAAAGCACGTGCTCGTCGAGAAGCCGTTCACCCTGAACGCCGGCGAGGCCAGGCGGGTCGTCGCCCTCGCCGAGGAGAAGGGCCTCGTCGTGCTCGAGGCCATGTGGACCCGCTGGCTGCCGCACATGGTGCGCATCCGCGAGATCCTCGACTCCGGCGTGCTCGGCGATGTGCACACCCTCATGGCCGACCACACCCAGGACCTCCCCGACGACCCCGGTCACCGCCTGAACGACCTGGCGCTCGGCGGCGGCGCCCTGCTCGACCTCGGCATCTACCCGATCTCCTTCGCCTCGGCCCTGTTCGGCCGGCCCGATTCCATCCAGGCATCGGCCACGTTCAAGGACACGGGAGCGGATGCCCAGGTGGCGACCATCTTCCAGTACTCCGGCGGCCGGATCGCCACGACGCTGTCGGCGAGCGACACCCTGGGGCCGAACGTCGCATCCGTCCTCGGCACGGCCGGCCGGATCGACATCGACGCGGTCTGGTACTCGCCGACGTCGTTCCGCGTGATCGACTCGACGGGGACCGTCGTGGAGACGTTCACCTCGGTTGTCACGGGACGCGGCATGCAGTTCCAGGCGGCGGAGGCAGAACGGCTGGTCGCCGCCGGGGCCATCGCCGGGCAGATCCTGCCGCCCTCCGAGACCGTGGAGATCATCGAGACGCTCGACGCCATCCGTGCGCAGATCGGACTGCGCTACCCGGGCGAGTGATGCCGTCGAGCCGGGGTGAGAGAGACTCGACTATTGCGGATTCTCCCAGTCGGGGTCGCGTAGGCTTCCGCGAATGACTGAGAAGGATGCCCAGAACACGCCTGCCCGCCCGGGCATCGGCGGGTTCCTCCGATCCCACCGGCGCGCCCTGACCATCGCCGGCGGTGCGGTCGCCGTGGCCGTCCTCGCCACCGTGGCGATCACGGGTGGCGCCGCCATCGGCAGCGGCGCGCCGGCCGCATCCGCCTCGAAGGCCGTCGTGACGGCCTCGGCGACCCCGACGCCGGATCCGCGACCCGTCCCGGCTGCCGCGACCACGGCGAGCCGGCTCCGCACCTGCTCCGTCGCCGGCCTCGCCGCCGACGGCCGGCTCGCATCGATGCAGGCCCAGGTGCTCAATGCGGCGACCGGCGAGGTGCTCTTCGACCGCGGCGGGACGACCCCGTCGCGCGCCGCGAGCGTCATGAAGGTCCTCACCTCGGCCGGCGCCCTCGCCGTCCTCGGCCCCGACTACCGGGCGACCACGACCGTCGTCAAGGGCTCCGAGCCGGGATCCGCCGTGCTCGTCGGCGGCGGAGACCTCACGCTGTCCCGGCTGCCGTCCGGCCAGGAATCGGCGTACACCGGAGCCGCACACCTCGACGACCTGGCTGCACAGGTCAGGGCAGCGTGGGCCGCCGATCCGTCGAATCCGCCCCTCACGTCGCTGGTGCTCGACTCCTCCCTCTTCGCCGGACCCGACTGGGAGCCGAGCTGGAACACCAAGGAGCAGAGCGACGGGTACATCTCCCGCGTGAGTGCCCTCCAGGTCGACGGCGACCGCGACAATCCGGCCCGCAACACGTCGGCCCGCAGCGACGATCCCGTCGGACGCGCCGGCCAGGCCTTCGCGGACGCCCTCGGTGGCATCGCGACCATCAGCAGTGGCACCGCTCCAGCCGGTGCCGCCCAGCTCGGCGCCGTGCAGTCGCAACCCGTGGCGACCCTGATCCAGCAGTCGCTCATCGTGTCGGACAACACGATCGCCGAGATGCTGGCACGCCTCACGGCGGTCAAGGCGGGAACCGGCACCGGCTTCACCGGCATCCAGGCCGCCGTGCTCGGCGGTCTGGCGACCTACGGAATCGACACGACGGGGATCACCATCGTGGACGGATCGGGGCTCAGCGACAACAACGCCATCCCGCCGTCGTACCTCACCCGCCTGTTCGTCAAGATCAACGCCCGTGAGGGCAACCTCGGCGTCATCTTCGACGGCCTCCCCGTCGCGGGTCGCTCCGGCTCGCTGTCGTACAGCGACCGCTTCGTCGGGGCCGCGTCCGTCGCCGACGGGTCCGTGTTCGCCAAGACCGGCTGGATCGACACCGGCTACACCCTCTCCGGCGTGATCCACTCAGCCGACGGCACGCCTCTCACCTTCGCCGTCTACGCGCTCGGAGACGTCAGCGAGAACGCCAAGACGGCGATCGACCTGCTCACGGCCGGCTTCTACAGCTGCGGCGACAACCTCTCGAACTACTGAGTGCATCGGAGCGGATGATGGGTGACGGCGAAGCGACCGACTTCGACACCGAGGTGGTCGCGCTCGTCCGCTCGCTGGTGTCGATCCCCTCCGTCAATCCCGCGGTGGATGCGAGCGGGTCCGGCGAGGCCGCCATCGCCGCAGCCTGCGCGAGGTGGCTCGAGGACCGCGGTTTCAGTGTGACGCTCATCGGCCGCGACCCCCGGCGGCCCAGCGTCCTGGCGGTGGCGGGCGGCACCGGGGGCGGTCGCTCGCTCATGATCAACGGCCACCTCGACACCGTGGGCGTGGAGGGTTTCGCCGGCGATCCGTTCGCGGCCGATGCCGAGGACGGCCGGCTGCGCGGCCGCGGCGCGTACGACATGAAGAGCGGTCTGGCCGCCGCAATGGTGGCCGCCGCTCGCGCGGGCAGCACGCCCCTCCGCGGCGACGTCGTGGTCACCCTCGTGGCCGACGAGGAGTTCGGGTCGTCCGGCACGGAGGATGCGCTCGCCCGGCTCCTCCACGACGGCACCGGCATCGACGGCGCCGTGGTCGTCGAGCCGACGGGCCTGGCCATCACCGTGGCCCACCGCGGGTTCGCCTGGTACCGCCTCGACATCACCGGCTCCGCCGCACACGGATCGCAGCCGGAGCTCGGGGCGGACGCCATCGCGGCGGCCACCGAGTTCCTCGTCGCCCTGCGCGCCTTCGGCCACCGCCTCGCCGCGCGCACGCCGCATCCGCTGCTCGGCGACTCGACGGTGCGCGTATCGAGAATCGACGGTGGCACCGATGCGGCGACCGTCGCCGCCCGGTGCACCGTCACCGTCGAGCGGCGCACCCTCCCCGGCGAGAGCCATGACGGGGTGCTCGCCGAGCTCTCGGCAGTCCTCGCGACCGCCGCAGCCGGGCTGCCGGACGGCATCCGGTACGCCGTGACCGAGCTGGTGTCCCGGCCGGCGTTCGAGGCGGCCGACGATTCGGCGATCGTCGCGAGCGTCTCGGCCGCCGTGCTCGAGGAGACCGGCACCGTCGCCGCCCGTCGCGGCGACCCGTGGTGGACGGATGC
>JBEVEO010000238.1:0-3357 GCA_040512695.1 Leifsonia sp.
GGTGACGATGGCTCTGGAGCCGACCTTCTGGACGGCGGCGTTCGGCATGTGCGTCGACCGCTTCGGGGTGCCGTGGATGATCGATGTGGCGATGGCGCCGAGGGACTCGTAGCCGACCAGACGGGCAAGCAGCGGCGTATCGACAGGCGTGTCCTGCGGCTCATCGCTGACATGGCGACAGAAGTCAGCTCGTGGGCGCGACACGGCACGGCACCGGTGATCGGTCCGTTCCGCGCGATCGAGGCCGAGTACCTGCGCACCGGAGGCGCCGCGACGTGGGGCGAACCCGTCCGCAAGGACCTCAGCGTCTGGATCTTCCGCGACGGCTGCATCGCCTACGATCCGCGCGACGAGCGGGCGCACGAGCTCCGAGGCGCGTCCTACCGCGACTTTTGTGACGCGATTCGGCCCTCGTGGACCTGAGCGCCCGAACGGCGTCACAAAAGTCGAGCACAGGGGCGGAATCGGCCGTGTCCGCCGCGGTCGGAGCCCTCGATCACCGGGCCGTGCCGCGTAGGGTGAAGGCGTGAGCGTCCGACGAGTGCAAGGGTCCGAGGTCGAGTACGGCATCGCCGTGCAGGGCCAGCCCCTGGCCAACCCCATGGTGGCGGCCACCCATGTCGTCAACTCCTATGCCGCGGCCAACGGACTCACGCGCCGCGCGCGCTGGGACTACGAGGAGGAGAGCCCGCTGCGCGACGCGCGCGGCTTCGACCTCGGGCGCGACGTGGCGGACCCGTCGCAGCTCACCGACGAGGACATGGGCCTGGCGAACATCATCTTGACGAACGGGGCGCGGCTCTACGTCGATCACGCGCACCCGGAGTACTCCAGCCCCGAGGTCACCAGCCCCCTCGACGTGGTGCGCTGGGAGAAGGCCGGCGAGCTCGTCATGCTGCGCGGCGCCCAGTTGGCGGCCCGGGTGCCCGGCGTCGCGCCGATCATGCTCTACAAGAACAACGTCGACAACAAGGGCGCGGCGTACGGCTCGCACGAGAACTACCTCATGCGCCGCGACGTGCCGTTCCTGTCGATCGTGCGCCAGCTGACGCCGTTCTTCGTCGGCCGCCAGATCATCACCGGCGCCGGCCGCGTAGGTCAGCACCAGGACGGCAGCGTCCACGCCTTCCAGATCAGCCAGCGCGCGGACTACTTCGAGGTCGAGGTCGGCCTCGAGACCACGCTCAAGCGCCCGATCATCAACACGCGCGACGAACCGCACGCCGACCCGAAGAAGTACCGCCGCCTGCACGTGATCATCGGCGACGCGAACCTGTCGGAGACCTCCATCTACCTCAAGCACGGCACCGCCTCGCTCGTGCTGGCGATGATCGAGGCCGACGCGCTTCCCGCGCCGCTCGAGCTGGCCGACCCCGTGCGCGCCCTGCACCAGATCTCCTACGACCCCACCCTGCGCACCGCCGTGAAGCTGGCCGACGGCCGCACCATCACCGGGCTCGACCTGCAGGGGCACTACCTCGAGCACGCCAAGAAGTTCGTCGAGAGCGAGGGCGACGACGACCCGCAGACGCTCGACGTCCTCGAGAAGTGGGAGTCGGTCCTCACCCGGCTGGCCGACGACCCCATGAACCTCGTCCGCGAGCTCGACTGGGTGGCGAAGCTGGCCCTGCTCGAGCAGTACCGCGAGCGCGACGGGCTCGAGTGGGACCACGCGAAGCTGCACCTGATCGACCTGCAGTACCACGACATCCGGCCCGAACGGGGCCTCTACCACCGCCTCCTGGCCGGTGGCCGCATGGACCGGCTCCTCGACGACGCCACGATCGCCGAGTCGGTCACCGAGCCGCCTCACGACACGCGCGCGTACTTCCGCGGTCGCTGCCTGCAGCGCTTCTCCTCCGACATCGCCGCCGCGTCGTGGGACTCGGTGATCTTCGACCTGCCGGGGCACGACTCGCTCCAGCGCGTGCCGACGATGGAGCCGCTCAAGGGCACGGCAGAACACGTCGACGGACTCTTCGGACGCGTCGAGACCGCCGCAGAACTCTTCCGGGCCATCACGGGCCGCTAGTGGATAGGGTGGAGACATGGCCGAGCAACAGCACAAGACGACCCGCAAGAGCGACGTCGATGAAGAGCAGGTCGAGAAAACCGAAGTCGACGCCGAGCGCAAGGAGAAGCTCGACGACGACGTCGACTCCATCCTCGACGAGATCGACGACGTCCTCGAGGAGAACGCCGAGGAGTTCGTGCGCAGCTTCGTCCAGAAGGGCGGGCAGTGATGCTCGACGGAGGCTTCCGCGCTGTCGGATCCTCCTCGTTCACCGAGTTCCTCGCCACGCAGGCTCCTGACCTGCTCCCGAACGCCGCCGTGGGCTCGGTCTCCGGACTCGACGTGACGCACGGGACCACGATCGTCGCCGCCACGTTCGACGGGGGAGTCGTCATGGGCGGCGACCGTCGCGCCACGATGGGCAACGTCATCGCGCAGCGCGACATCCAGAAGGTCTTCCCGACCGACGAGTTCAGCTGCGTCGGCATCGCGGGCACCGCCGGCATCGCCGTGGAGATGACGCGCCTGTTCCAGGTCGAGCTGGAGCACTACGAGAAGATCGAGGGCATCACGCTGTCCACCGACGGCAAGGCCAACCGGCTCGCCACGCTCATCCGCGGCAACCTCGGCATGGCCATGCAGGGACTCGCGGTCGTGCCGCTGTTCGCCGCCTACGACCTCGAGGCCGAGTGCGGGCGCATCTTCGCGTTCGACGTCACCGGCAACAAGAACGAGGAGCGCACCTTCCACTCGGTGGGCTCGGGCTCCACGTTCGCCCGCGGCTCGCTGAAGAAGCTCTACCGCGCGGGGATGTCCGAGACCGACGCCGTCACCGCGGTGATCCAGGCGCTCTACGACGCCGCCGACGACGACACCGCCACCGGCGGACCCGACCTCACCCGACGGATCTTCCCGCTGGTCTCGGTCATCACCGCCGACGGCTACCGCGCGTGGGACGAGTCCAAGACGGCCGCCATCGCCGACATCGTGATCGGCGGGCGCATGCAGTCGCCCGACGGCCCGTCCGCCCCGCTGACCTAGGAGCGCCATGACCACCCCCTTCTACGTCTCGCCCGAACAGCTGATGAAGGACCGGGCGGACTTCGCCCGCAAGGGCATCGCCCGGGGCCGCAGCGTCGCGATCCTCCGCTACGCCGACGGCATCGTGTTCGTCGCCGAGAACCCCTCGCGCGCCCTGCACAAGATCAGCGAGATCTACGACCGCATCGGCTTCGCCGCCGTGGGCCGCTACAACGAGTTCGAGAACCTGCGCATCGCGGGCGTCCGCCTGGCCGACATGCGCGGCTACTCCTACGACCGCAGCGACGTCACCGGCCGCGGAC
>JBEVEO010000006.1:0-2923 GCA_040512695.1 Leifsonia sp.
GCTGTCGGCGGCGACGCGCACGAAGTTCGCCAGGAACGCGTCGCGGTCGGCGAGCATGCCGGACCGCGGGTTCGGGTCGACGATCAGGCGGCGCTCGCCGGTGGACAGGGCCTCGAGCAGCGCATCCGTCTGCACGGTGTCGTCGAATGGGAAGCAGCTGACGACCACCAGCGGCGCCGCGTCGATGGCGGTGCGGGCGTCGCCATCGAGCGGGAAGCGCCGCGACTTCGCCGAGTAGTTGAACGCGTAGCGCGGTTCGCCGTCGGTGCGGTCGGAGACCGCCCGTGCCGAGCCGAGGGGCGCGTCGCTCGCGATGAGCTCGACGCCGTACGCGGCGAGGTGACCACGGATGAGGTCGCCCGACTCGTCGTCGCCCACCATGGCGAGCAGCGTCGTGGGGACTCCGAGCACCGACAGTCCGACGGCGACGTTGAGGGCGGCGCCGCCCACGTAGTCGCGCGAGCCTGCGGCGTCGCGCATCTCGTCGATGAGGGCATCGCCGATCACGACGACGCGCGGTTCGGTCACTCGGACGGTCTCGGGCACGGATGCCGCATCAGCCGATGGCATTGATCTCTCCACTTCCACGCACGATGAGCCGCGTGGGCACGATGTGCCTGGCTCCGGGGGTGTCATCGCCGTCGAGTCGTGCGAAGACCCGTTCGGCGGCGAGCTGGCCGATGCGCTGCGGATTCTGAGCCACCACGGTGACACCGGGTTCGAGGAGGTCGGCCAGCGGCACATCGTCGAAGCCGACGAGAGCGACGCTGTGGTGCAGGTCGCGGGCGCGGAGGGCCCTGATGGCGCCGATGGTGACGAGGTTCTGGGCGCTGAAGACGGCCGTGGGCGGGTCCTCCGACGACAGCAGGCCCAGCAGGGCGTCGAAGGTGACGGCCTCGTCGTGCAGGTTCTCGATCACGGGAACGCTCGAGGTCGCGACTCCGGCGCGGCCGAGTTCCTCGAGGAAGCCGCGGCGTCGTTCGCGCGCCGTCTGGATGTCGCCGCGGTCGCCGAGGTAGGCGATGCGCCGGTGTCCGTGGGCGAGCATGTGCCGCACCGCGAGTGCGGCGCCGGCGGCGTTGTCGCTGACGACGGTGTCGGCTGTGACGCCCGAGGGCTCCCGGTCGACGAAGACGACGGGCGTGCCTCGTCGGATCTCGGCGGCGAGGTAGCCCTGGCTCGGCGAGATCGTGGTGAGGATGAGCCCGTCGACGCGGCGTCGGAGGAACGCGGAGACGCTCTGCTCCTCACGGCTCGGATCGTCATCGAGGCTCGAGGCGAAGACTGCGACACCGCGTTCGATCGCGGCCTCCTCGACGGCGCGGTGCACGGCGCCCGAGAAGGGGTTGCTCACGCTGCCCACGAGGAGCCCGAGCGTGCGGCTGCGTCCGTCGGCGCGGCGGAGGTTACCGGCGTGCAGATCGGGCTGGTAGTCGAGGGCACGGGTGGCATCCGTCACCCTGGCGATGGTCGCGGCCGAGACGTTCGGCTCCCCGTTGATCACACGCGAGACCGTCTTGATGCCGACGCCGGCCAGAGCAGCGACCTGCTTCATGGTCGGACGTGCCGTCGTGGCGGCCGCCTCGGCACCGGCGTTTGACAACGATGTCACGATTCTCGCTCCAATGTGTGGATTGAGTTGACTATAACCCAAATCCCGGCTACAACAGTCATTGACATCGTTGTCAACGGACAGCGTTCCCCACTCAAGGAGATTCACCGATGAATCGCACAGCTCCCCGTCCGCTCGCTCGGCGCCTCGTCGCAGCGGGCTCGATCGCAGCTCTCGCTGCCCTCTCTTTCACCGCATGCTCCTCCGGATCCGGGGGAGGCTCATCAGCCTCCGGCGATGAGATCGGCGTCTCGCTCATCGTGAAGACGACCACCAACCCCTTCTTCGTCGCCATGGAGGACGGCGCCAAGGCCGCGGCCGACAAGCTCGGGGTGAAGCTCACCCTCGCTGCGGGCAAGGAGGACGGCGACGAGGACACCCAGATCCAGGCCATCGAGAACGCCATCTCCAAGGGCGACGCCGGAATCCTCATCACCCCGAACGGCCCGGGCGTCGAGGACGCCCTGGTCAAGGCGCGCGACGCCGGCCTGTACGTCATCGCGCTCGACACCCCGCCGTCGGATCCCGACTCCGTCGACATCACCTTCGCCACGGACAACTACCTCGCGGGGCAGGACATCGGCAAGTGGACCGCGGCCAAGCTGGGAGGCGAGAAGGCCACCATCGCCCTCATCGACCTGTTCGACGACAAGGTCGTCTCCGTCGACTACAACCGCGACCAGGGCTTCCTCGACGGCATGGGCATCGACCTCAACGATAAGAACAAGAACGGCGACGAGGAGAAGACGGGCACCTACACCGGCGGTGCCGGCGGCGACTACGAGATCGTCGGCAACGAGGCTTCCCAGGGGGCCGAGGACGGCGGTCGCACCGCGGCCGAGACCCTTCTCAGCAAGAACCCCGACATCAACGTGGTCTACACGATCAACGAGCCCGCCGCATCCGGAGCCTATGAGGCATTCAAGGCGGCCGGAACCGAGAAGGGCCTGATCATGGTGTCTGTCGACGGCGGATGCGCCGGAGTCCAGCAGATCGTGGACGGAACGCTGGGTGCCACCAGTCAGCAGTACCCCGTGAAGATGGCCCAGCTCGGAGTGCAGGCCATCTTCGACCTCGTCAAGACCGACAAGAAGCCGGAGGTGACCGACGGCCTCGACTTCTACAACACGGGCGTCGCCCTCGTCACCGACGACCCTCAGGACGGCGTCGACTCGATCAGCACCGCGAAGGCCGCAGACATCTGCTGGGGTTGATCCCCGCAGGCACCGCTTCACCGGCCGGATGGCCACCCCGCCGTTGCGGCGGGCGGCCATCCGGCACCAGAACCACTGAGCAATGGAGTTCACCGTG